>JBHYFA010000079.1:0-12003 GCA_051859825.1 Schleiferiaceae bacterium | reverse complement strand
ATACATTTCATTTTCTACAATCGTTGCACCCCTTCGGGGTTGGAAACATGCGAAAACATACATTTCATTTTCTACAATCGTTGCACCCCTTCGGGGTTGGAAACATGCGAAACCATACGTTTCATTTTCTACAATCGTTGCACCCCTTCGGGGTTATTTGTGGTATTAGGCCAATCGCAAAAATAAATGATGCGCAAATCGCCAGCCACAACCCCGAAGGGGTGGTAATATTATAACCAAAACGTGACCACAACCAGCCACAACCCCGAAGGGGTGATAATATTATAACCAAAACGTGACCACAACCAACCACAACCCCGAAGGGGTGATAGTTTTATAACACAATGCAATCAACACAAAAATATCAATCACAACCCCGAAGGGGTGGCATTATTATACATAATTGAAGCGCTTTTTATATAAATATGCCACCCCTACGGGGTTCGAACCATGCGCACCATCCCGGTTACGTTATCTATTATTGTTTCACCCCTGCGGGGTTTCACGCTACACATGTTTATTTTGGTTAAATTTCTACAATCCTACAACCCCTAAGTAGTTTTATTACTCCACGCATATTTTTTCACACATCACTCCCATTCTCATTACCCTCCCAACCCCCACCCCCCCAAACTTCCAAACCTCCTCACCCCCTCACTCCCTCACCTTATCACCTCCCATTTCCTGACAAATATCATGTTTAGTTTACTCTGAACTGAACTAACTTTGCGGCATACAAACAACGGTATGCTAGACAAGAAACAACAAGCTTATCTCGAACGGGTCGGGAAAATGTGGGAGGAAGTTGGACTCACCAACATCGGCGGAAAAATCCTCGGGTACTTGCTGATATGCGGAAAACCAATGGTGTCTTTTCAAGAATTGGTGGACGAACTCGGGGTGAGCAAGGCCTCGGTGTCTAACAACCTCAAGGCACTGACAGGCATTCACTTTATCAACATGGTAAAACCCAAAGGCGATCGCAAATCCTATTACAAACCCAATAAGGTGGATATGGCCGATATGATGGAAAAACGCTCGGCCTTATTTGACCTCTACGCCGACGTGATGGACGAGGGACTGCCATTTGTCGGCGACCAACAATCCGATGCGGCGGTATTTATGCGGGAAACCCGCGATTTTTATCGTTGGATGAAAACGAAAATGCCGCAATTGTTGGATGAATATCGACGGACGAAAAATATTTAATTTGTACAGACGTAGCATGCTACGTCTACGACGCGACATAAACGAACCAAACCAAAACCCATGAACCAATTAACCACAACAACCATCCTCCTCGCAACCATTTGCCAAATGGCCTTTGCTCAGCAGCCCAAACCGGAGGACATCATCAAAAACATGGAAGACCGCATGCGGGGCGAAACAGCGCAGATGGAACTGACCATGACCATCGTGCGTCCGCGATTCACCCGCGAAATCAGCATGCGCTCCTGGGCCAAGGGGGAAGACTACTCCCTGATTTTGATTACCTCACCGGCGCGCGACCGCGGCACGGCCTTCCTCAAACGCTACCGGGAAATATGGAACTACCTGCCTACGGTGGACCGCATGATCAAACTGCCGCCCAGTATGATGGGACAAAGCTGGATGGGGTCGGATTTCAGCAACGACGATTTGGTGCGTGAAAGCTCGACAGTCAACGACTTCACCCACCGCATTCTGCGCTCAGAAACCATCGACGGGCTCGACTGCTGGGTGATTGAATCCATCCCCAAACCGGAGAGCTCGGTGGTGTTCAGCAAGGTGATCTTGTGGATAAGCAAGGAACACTACTACCACCTACGATCCGAGAATTACGACGAACGTGGCGATCGGGTCTCCACCGTTGTTTTGTCGGACATCAAAACCCTCGGCAACCGCACCATGCCCACACGCATGGAGATGACACCCGACGACAAAAGCGGACACAAAACCATCTTGGTCTATACCTCCGGGGTGTTTGACGAACCGGTGGAAGACCGCTTTTTCTCCGTGCAAAATCTTAAAAACATTCGCTAACACCAACCAACGATGATACTCTTCAAACTCGCTTGGCGAAACCTTTGGCGCAGCAAACGGCGAACGTGGATCACCATTTCCTCGGTGCTGTTTGCCGTCCTTCTGGCCCTCTTCCTAGAATCGATGGATCGCGGTTCACAGGAAGTGATGGTGCAAAACGTGGTGCGCTTTTCCACCGGTTATGCCCAACTGCAAGACACGCTGTACCACGACGAATCGCACATCGACAACGCCATGTACTGCGACGACGATTGCATGGAAAAAATATTGGAAGACTTCCCCAACTTGGAATACACCGTTCCCCGTCTGGAAAGCGTTGCCCTGGCCGCGGGTGACGAGAAAACGCGGGTGGGGTTCATCACCGGTATCGACTACGAATCGGAAAACCGCTTCAACAACATCGGCGAACGACTGCGCGACGGTCATTTCTTTACCGGCGGAGAAGATGAGGTGGTGATTGGCACCGGACTCGCACGCAGTTTGGATCTCGAGGTCGGCGACTCGATGGTGGTGTTCGGTCAAGGTTTTCAAGGCGCGATGGCCGCGGGTAAATTTGTGGTGGTCGGACTGGTACAACACCCCGTTCCCGACCTAAACGAGCGCATCGTGTACATGCCGCTTCACCAAGCCCAGTAGCTGTTTGACGCCTACGATAGGGTCAATCACCTCAAACTGGTTCCCCAACGCTTGCGCCATCACCAGCGGGTGGTGGATGCCATCAACGCCCATCCCGATTACGAAGCCTTCCGGGCATTTACCTGGGAAGAATTGCAACCCGAGTTGGTACAAACCATCGAGTTTGACCAGGCCGGTACGCTGATGTTCTTACTGATTCTCTACGTCATCATTGGGTTTGGCATTTTCGGCACCGTATTGACCATGACCTTGGAGCGCGAAAAGGAATTTGGCGTGCTCATTTCCGTAGGGATGCAACGCCGCAAACTCGCCCAGGTCATTTTTACCGAAACCCTCATCATGAACTTTCTGGGCGTGTTGTTTGGACTAATCCTCTCCATTCCGGTGCTGCTCTACTTCTATTACAACCCCATTCCTCTGGGTGAAGGTATGGAAGACATGATGGCCGAATACGGCATGGAAGCCGTGCTGCGCTTCTCCCTCGATCCGCAGTTCTTTTACCAGCAAGCCATCATCGTCTTCTGCATCAGCATGGCGATTGTGGCCTACCCTGTGATTCGCGTATTCCGCTTAGACGTATTAAAAGCCGCCCGAAAATAAAACCACTCCGATATGCAACTCATTAAAATGGCTTGGCGCAACATCTGGCGCAACAAAGTTCGAAGTTTGGCCGTCATGACCGCCGTCTTACTTGGCTTGGTGGCCGGTATGTACGCCGGCGCCTTGGTTGAAGGCATCATGCACTCGCGTTTTGAAAACTTCATCGACAATCAGATCTCCCATATTCAGGTACACAACCCCGATTTTATCCGCGAAAACGAGGTGCTCCAAACCGTGGGCAGCGACCTCCGCATGTTGGACGAGGTTCGCGCCATTCCCGGCGTCACCTCCGCCACCGTTCGCACCAGATCACAAAGTATGATCGCCTCGGCCTCCTACACCGGCGGCGTGGAACTCTACGGCATTCGTCCGCAAAGTGAAAACCAGACCACCAACTTTGCCCGCAATCTGGTAGATGGCGACTACCTGGAAGGAGAATCGACCAACGGCATTCTCATCGGCGGGGCATTGGCCGAGAAACTCAAAGTGGGTGTCGGCTCTAGGATTGTTTTGTCGTACCAAGACAAAGACAACAACCTCGTATCCGGCGCATTCATCGTTCGCGGCATCTTTAAATCCGGCTTTACCCGCTACGACGAAATGACGGCCTTTGTATATCAAGACTACCTCAACGAGTACCTCGGTATAGGTCAAGATTTCCACGAGTTGGCCGTATTGGCCGAAGACATCGACAACTTGGACGCCATTCAGGCAGCCATACAGCAACTGTTTCCCAACAGCAGCGTTCGCGCGTGGAACGAGATTGAGCCCGCACTGGAAATCATGATTACCTCCAGCGGCTTGTTCTCCTACATTTTCATCATCCTCATCATGATTGGATTGGCCTTTGGCTTGCTCAACACCATGCTCATGGCGGTATTTGAGCGCACCCGAGAAATCGGCATGCTCATGGCCATCGGCATGAACCGCCGGAAGGTGTTTGTCCTTATTGCCTTGGAAACGATTTTCCTCTCGTTCAGTGGCGCCGTTGTGGGCCTACTCGTGGGCTACGTATTGGTCGCCTATTTTGCCAAACACGGCTTGGATCTATCGGCCTTCAGCGATGTCATGTACGAGTTGGGCATCGACAGCGTTGTTTACCCGGCACTAAACCCCAGCTTTCCTTTTGTGCTGGCCCTCATCGTATTTGGCACGGCCCTACTCTCCGCCATTTACCCGGCCATCAAAGCCCTTTCTCTTAGTCCCATTGAAGCCATTCGAAAATAAATCAACGTCTTATGCCAGTTATCGAAACCAAAGATTTATTCAAAATCTACAACGAAGAAACCGTTCCGGTGTATGCTGTCAACAACATCAGCATACAGTTTGACACCAAGGAATTCACCTGCGTGATCGGACCATCCGGTTCGGGAAAAACCACCCTGCTCAACCTCATCGGCGGATTGGATTCCCCCAGCAAGGGAACCATTGCCGTTGCCGGACAACGCATCGATACGATGTCGGAAAGTGAGCGGATTCGCTTTCGCTTAGAGCACATCGGCTTTGTCTTCCAGCATTACAACCTCATCCCCGTCCTCACGGCCTACGAAAACGCAGCCTTTATCATGCAGCTGCAAGGCAAATCAGAGGAAGAAACGCGGGAGCGGGTGACCGGGTTGCTCGAACAGGTGGGACTGGGCAACCGACTGCACGCGCGACCGGCGGAACTATCCGGTGGGGAACAACAACGCGTGGCGGTGGTACGCGCCTTGGCGTCTAAGCCCGACTTCATACTCGCCGATGAGCCAACGGCCAATTTGGACACCAAAGCGGCTTTTAATCTGCTCGACATGATGAAGCAACTCAACGAAGACGAAGGCATCACCTTTTTGTTTTCTACCCACGACCAACGCGTCATCGACCGTGCCAGTCGGGTTGTGACCTTGGTGGATGGCGCCTTACACAGCGACGAACGCCGATAAATGATTAAGCACCTGTTACATATCGCCTTTGGGATGCTTTTCCTGCCGAGTGTGTTCGCACAGGTCGGCGACAAGTTCAGCATCAACGGGTACGTGCGCGATTTGCCTCTGCTTGGCACCGACGACGCCTTTTCGGAGTACAATTTCAACAACATCCTTCACAACCGCTTGAACATGCGCTTCGACGGGGGCGAAAACTGGTCTATCCGCATGGGGCAACGCACGCGCTATCTCTACGGAGATGCCTTTTCCAATCCGTTTTTTGTCGAATTTCTCCGCAGCGACCAAGGACCGTTGCCGCTGTCGCACGTGTTGCACAACAGCAACCAGCACGTCATTCACACCATCACCGACCGATTATATTTCGACTGGCAAAAGGGCGATTGGCAAGTGCGTATTGGCCGTCAGCGCATCAACTGGGGCATCAATCTCGTGTTCAACCCCAACGACTTTTTCAACAACTACAACTTTTTCGATTTCGACTACGACGAGCGTCCCGGCACCGACGCCATTCGCATCACCCACTTCGACGGTGTCTTATCGCGCTGGGAATTGGCGTACAGTCCGGGCATAGAAGCCCGCAACAGCGTAGCCGCCGTAATGCGTGCCATCAACTACAAGGGCTACGATCTCCAAGTGATGGGCGGGTACTTTCACCACCGCGCGGCGGTTGGCGGCGGTTGGGCAGGCAGCATCCGCGGCATGGGTTGGAAAGGCGAAATGAGCTATTTCCACGATTTGGCGTCAGTAGCGGGCAAAGAACCCGGCAACATCGTCGCATCCATGTCGGGCGACTACCGCTTCAACAACGGTTTGTTTTTAATCGGCGAGGTGGTGTACAATCAGCAACGCACCGGCGTAGGTCCGGATGCCCTGGTACTCATCGACCCCCTCCGCGCCGACAACGTCACCTTCAGCGAATGGGCAGTGGTAAGTACCGTACAGTACCAGTACAAACTCCTGCACAGTTTCAGTTTGGCCGCCATGTATTTCCCTGTAGAAGACGTGTTTTTCCTATCGCCCAATTACACCCGTTCCCTCCACCGCGACCTCTATCTCAGCCTATTGAGTCAATTATTCATCGGCCCTTCAGACGCCCCTTTGGCCTCGGCGGGGTATAATTTAATTGCGATGATACAGTGGAATTTCTAGGGGCAACCCACGTGGTTGCCCCCAACCGCAACGCGGTTGAAAATAACCGCAACGCGATTATTACAAAGATGCAATTGTTCAATTTAGACATATAAACCTACCCTAACCATCTATTTTTTCGATAAAAATAAAAACCGCCAAGTAATAACTGAAACTGATCTGGCGATTTGGTGATTTCGTTAAATTCATAGAGTAAAATTTAAATTGTAAGAATTTTTTTTATTTTTACCGAAGTTTAAAGCCTAAAAACATAACCTAATACATGGTCTATGTTTAACATCAAAAAGTCTAACTTATGCAAATTGAAAAAAACTCAAATTACATTCAAGAAATAAAACAGATACTTACCCAAGCTAGGCAAAAAGCTTACTCTGCTGTGAACACAGCAATGGTAGAAGCATATTGATTAATTGGCAAGCGCATAGTTGAAGAAGAGCAAAATGGAGAAGATAGAGCTGCTTATGGAGCACAGGTTATTAAATCACTTTCAGTGGCTTTGAAAAAGGAGTTTGGAAAAGGTTTTTCAATTACCAATTTAAAAAGTTTTCGAAAATTCTATTTGGTGTTTAATGATTTTGAAAAAGGGCAGATGCCGTCTGCTCTTTTTCAATACAGAAAAGGGCAGACACTGTCTGCCAAATTGAGTTGGTCACACTTTGAACTACCGCAAGGCCAAGCATACGTTTTTTACTTTTTACATGTAAAATACCAATTGCCCAAACAATGAGTATTGGCAACATTGTGTGGGTATAAGGATTCAAAATTATGGACTCCCACTGCCTTGTCGATAAAATTACCCAAGGTAAAATCAAATCCAGCACATCAACACGGCTGGCATAATTCCTTCGAACAAAGAATAAAATGGGCGAAATACTAGCAATGGCCAAAGCGTGGAGATAAAAATCAAAGGTCGTATTCTCCGGCTGTATCGCATTGGCCAATCGCGAAAAAACGTACATTAGACCATGCCTGTGCGTACCCATTTGTTCAGAAAACCCCACCCACCAATTGTCTTGCAACAAAACCAGCCGCCAAGTAGCCAAACGGTCAAGGATGAGAAAATCAACGGCGTAGGTATGGATAAAAAATAAAAGCTTTGCGAAAGCGAAGAGAAAGCTAAAGAATCAGAGGTAAATCAGGCTACTTTTCTTAGAAAAAAATACAGAACTGAATCGTTCATTTATGGTCATAAAAAGAAAGCTAATCGCAAAATAGGTTCATTGGCAAATATAGCACTTGCAACCACAGAAATAACCCACAAACAAAAAAAGGGAACGACCTTGCGATCATTCCCTTTATGTCTAACCCTAAAAAAAATTATGATGCAGCTAAAGCATTTACGTGCTTGGTAAGCTTCGATTTTAGGTTTGAAGCTTTGTTGCTGTGAATAATGTTGCGCTTGGCAAGACGATCAATCATAGATACAATTGAAGGCAACTGAGCGGTTGCTTCTTTAACATCTTCCATTGCTCTCAAACGACGGATGGCGTTGCGAGTGGTCTTAGCGTAATATTTGTTGTGAACACGGCGCTTTTCGTTGCGACGGATTCTTTTTAATGCGGATTTGTGATTTGCCATAGTATTGTAAAATTGTAGCCCATAGGGGAATCGAACCCCTCTTTCCAGAATGAAAATCTGGCGTCCTAACCGATAGACGAATGGGCCAAAATGTCAATCGTTAAACTTTCTCATTAACGGGCTGCAAAGATATACACGTTTTTAATATCTGCAAATAGCTTTCAACTTTTTTTTCTAAAAAATCTACTCGCAGCTATTTTACGGCTTTTTATACTGATTCACAGAAGATTGAAGCGCAGGAGACTGTCCAGAAAACAGTCTGCCAAGCAAAATTCTTTCAGACTCTGGGTCTTTAACACGCGCAAGCTGGTTGTGAATCCATAAAAAATATTGCAATCCGAATATCAAAATAGCAATAACCAAGTGAATGGGCTGGAATGCAGGAGGCATATTGAAGTACGCCAACACAATACCGCTAATGATTTCCAGCATCAATAAACCGATGACAATATTGTAAAGGCGAACAGGTGCTTCGAGCTTGCGGTTTTTATTCCACAGGTAAACATTGACAAATAGCAATAGAATACTAAAAGACCGATGAACGTAAAATGAAATACTCAGTTGATCTACCCATAAATTGCGCATTCCTCCCTCGTAGGTCTTATACAAAACATCAACCTCCTCGCGAACTTGTGTCCCTAAAACAATCTGAATAACCGTGACAACCAAGGCTAAGCTCAACCAACCGCTCAAACGCTTGTCGTCAAAAACGTATTTTGCCACCTTCCTCTGCAATAATGCCATAATGGTAAATAAGAGAGCGATAATGATCATCGCGCCGAGCATGTGAATAGTAATCGAACCCGGAATCAAATTACCATCTACCACGAGTTTACCCAGCCAGGCAACAAAACCAATCATAAAGAGAGAGGCAAAACCCAAGAGACTAATCAAGGGAAAACTTCGCAGGTAGGTCAGCCCGAGGATAAAAATCAGCAGCATGGGAATCCCCGCAAGCGCTCCTAACAAGCGATTAATATACTCTATCCACGTGTGCATGGGATTGAAAATGGCGTAGTCGTGTTTGGTGTAAGGCTCCCACTGAGCCATATCCCATTCGTCTTGCGTAGTGAAATTTTCCCGAGCGCGCCAAAGTGCTTCTTCGTGCAGAATCATTTGACCTTTATTATACTCGGAATTGGGATGAAAAAGCACTTGATCTTCTTGGGTAGGCGGAATGAGCAGACCAAAACATTTTGGCCAATCAGGACATCCCATGCCAGATCCGGTCATGCGCACCACGCTTCCGGCAATGATTACCAGATAAACGAGGACAAGCTCAATCCGTAAGAGTCGTAACAACCAAGTGCGAATCATCTATAAGGCTTTCAAAGTTTCCGTAATGGCAGAAGCGCTGTACGCCCCGTTGTTGATATCGGCTACAGCGCCCTCTAAAGACGAAGCGTCGGTAATACTGCCGTCAAAAACAACCGTGGCCACCGCTTGCTCAAAATCAATAGAAAACTCAACCACTCCGGGAGCTTGAGCCATTTTTTTCTCAATGAGCTTCTTACAGCCAGATTGACAAGTCATGCCTTCTATTTTCATTTCCATCTCGTGAGAGGCTACGGCTATTTGCTCCGCTTGTGCATCGGCACTAGATGTGTTGCACGAAACTATAAACAATGCAGCGAAGGAGGCAAACAAAAGAAAAATTCTCGTTTTCATACCTATAGGTTTATATTAAACAGCGTTGAACACAAAGTTATTTGTGCTCGCAAAGATACTTGAGGAAACGCAGTTCGTAGTTAGGATTTAAAGCAAAGTTTTTAGACCTTTGCCCACTCTGAACCGAATTCGAAGTATTCTGTTTTAACTACTAAAGATAATCATTTGTTTTATGTCGGTATCACAACATTCAAGAAGTAAAGAGCTTTTTTCTCGTGCAGCTAAAAGCATTCCCGGCGGGGTAAATTCTCCCGTTCGCGCGTTCAAATCCGTAGGTGGTCATCCTATTTTCTTTAAAGAAGCCAAAGGCGCATACGTTAAAGACGAAGACGGAAACCAGTATATCGACTACATTAACTCTTGGGGCCCAATGATTCTTGGGCACGGGAAACAGGAGGTTGTGGAGGCGGTGAAAGCACAGGCCGATAGAGCGTTTTCCTTTGGAGCTCCCACGGAGTTGGAAATTGAAGTGGCGGAATGCATTCGCGATATGGTTCCTTATGTTGACATTGTGCGCATGGTGAATTCGGGTACCGAAGCATGTATGAGTGCCATTCGCTTGGCACGAGGCTACACGGGAAGAAATAAAATCATCAAATTTGCCGGCTGCTACCACGGCCATGCGGATAGTTTTCTCATTCAAGCTGGAAGTGGCGCTCTCACCCTTGGCGAACCCAATAGCCCTGGTGTAAC
Organism: Schleiferiaceae bacterium; assembly: GCA_051859825.1. Lineage (GTDB taxonomy): Bacteria > Bacteroidota > Bacteroidia > Flavobacteriales > Schleiferiaceae > CSBr16-58. The sequence continues at coordinate 1,732 of JBHYFA010000079.1, read as the reverse complement.
CAAAGGCACGGCGGAAGATACCCTCACAGCTACCTATAATGACTTGGAAAGCGTGGAAGTTTTGGTCAAAAGCAATAAAGACCAAATCGCCGCCATCATCATCGAGCCGGTAGCGGGAAATATGGGCTGTATCCCTCCTAGTGAAGATTTTCTCGGTAGTCTGCGTAGTCTTTGCGACCGTGAAAACATCATACTCATTTTTGATGAGGTAATGACCGGCTTTCGCTTGAGCATGGCTGGAGCTGCGGGCAGATACGGAATTAATCCAGATTTGGTCACCTTCGGGAAAGTCATTGGCGGCGGAATGCCCGTAGGTGCTTTTGGCGGAAAAAGAGAAATCTTCGAACACCTCGCTCCTATGGGGCCGGTATATCAAGCAGGAACCCTCTCCGGAAACCCTCTTGCTATGGCCAGCGGACTAAGTACGTTGCGCTATCTTCAAAACCACCCCGAGGTGTATGAGCACATTGATAATACCACGGCTATTCTTCATCAGGAAATAGAAGCAATCTTACTCGAGAAAGGACTTGCTTTTCAAATCAATCGTTTAGGCTCCATGATTTCCGTTCATTTCTGCGAAAATCCCGTGGTAGATTTCAATTCGGCAAAAGCGGGAGACAACGACACTTTCAAGGCGTTTTTCCATCATTGCTTGAACAACGGAATTTACCTTCCTCCATCAGCGTACGAAACTTGGTTTATTTCGGATGCGATTACCGAGAAGGAAGTAGAAAAGACCTTGGGAATAATTAAAGGGTTTCAAAATTAACGTCTAGGCTATATAGTGTCTGTCTATAAAGTCCGATAGCTTCGTTATGCTCAATTGAAAATCCAGTCATTTACTTTATGAACAGACGCTATCTAGTGTCTGTCCATAAAGTCGGAATGTTTAGGCTAGAAAGCACCTCGACTTTAAGAAATCACTATTTCCTTGCCACCACTATGGCTAATCCCTTTATTCTTCATAATTTCGCGGCATTCGGAATTTACCGAAGTATTGTTTAATCTAATATGTTCATACCACTATGGTACACAATTTTTCCGCCGGACCGAGCATCCTACCTCAGGAAGTTTTGCAAGAAGCCTCCGAAGCAGTCAAAAACTTTGACAACCTCAACCTCTCCCTGATTGAAATTTCACATCGCAGTAAAAACTTTGTTGCTGTGATGGACGAAGCAGTAGCTCTTGTTAAAAAAATACTCAACTTACCAGAGGGTTATTCAGTAATTTTTCTGCAAGGCGGTGCCAGTCTGCAATTTACCATGCTGGCACAAAACCTTATGAAAAATGAAGGCGGAAAAGCAGCGTACCTCGACACCGGTGTGTGGGCAAATAAATCGATAAAAGAAGCCATGCTGTTTGGTGATGTAGATGTAATTGCTTCATCTAAAGACAAAAACTACTCGTACATCCCGAAAGGATATGCTATTCCTAGCGACATCGACTATCTGCACTGCACTTCCAACAACACAATTTTTGGAACGCAAATGCACGAATTCCCAAAAACCAATGCTCCATTAGTGTGCGATATGTCTTCCGATATTTTCTGCAGAGAAATGGATTACACGCAGTTTGACCTCATCTACGCAGGGGCGCAGAAAAACATGGGACCCGCGGGGGCTACCTTAGTGATTGTTAAAGACGAAATTCTTGGGAAAAGCGGACGAAGCATTCCTACGATGCTCGACTACACAACACACATTAAAAAGGAGTCGATGTTTAACACACCACC
>JBHYFA010000078.1:0-12029 GCA_051859825.1 Schleiferiaceae bacterium | reverse complement strand
GAATAATCAGAGCTTTTTTGCCGACAACATCAGTCGTAATCACGTTGGGAGGTTTACGGCGGATTACGAATTGACGAAAAACCAACAACTTAGTTTTAACGTCGGCGGAGGCACCACAAACCGTCATCGCTTTGAGAGAGACGATTTTGAATTTCTCGATGGCGACGAAAGGCTTTTCAATTCTTTTCGCAGAAACAACGATCGCTATCGTTTGGCCAATACGTTTGAAATAGGCTTAGATCATAAGGTAGAATTTGAGCAACAGGGGAGAGAATGGACTTCTAGTATTTCCTATAGTTCAAATACCTCTGATGATGATCAATTCACCCGACAAATCCAACCAGCCATCTATCGCCCCGGAAGCGATGCCGATTCGCTTTTTAGGGAAAACTTTTTGGAAGGAGGCAGAAATACCTTTTTCACGGTTCAAACGGATTATGTTCAACCTTTGTCTAAAAAAAGCAAATATGAGATAGGGGCAAAAACCGTTATTCGCACCATTGAAACGGACTTAGAAAGGCAGATAGAAGAAGAAGGATTATTTGAACGGGATCCGAGGGTTTCTAATGAGTTTAGTTTTGTAGAAGCTGTGCATGCTGCTTACGTGAATTACCAAAATCGCTGGGGGAAGTTCGGGTTTCAAGGAGGGCTTCGGGGAGAAGTAGCCCTAACAGAATCGCGGCAATTAACCCTGGATTCTGTTTATCCTTACAACTACGCAAATCTTTTTCCCTCCATGTTTTTCTCCTATAATTTAAGCGAAAACGAAAAATTCCAGGCGAGTTATACGCGCAGAATTAATCGGCCATCACCGCGAAATCTTAATCCAATTACTGATATAACCGACCCACTAAATTTCCGACAAGGTAATCCATTTCTTGAGCCGGAGCTCTTTGATTCTTACGAAGTAGGTTACGAAAAAATCCAAGGTAAGCATACCATGACGGCTGCGGTGTATTATCGCGCAACGAATAATCAGATTACCCGTTTCCGTCGCTTGCTCGACCCTTCAGACCCACGTACGAATGGGGAAGAAGGCATTACTCTGACCAGTTTTGAAAACCTCATCGCTTCCAGATCGGTTGGCGTTGAGGGGATTTACATTTTATCTTTGGGGAGAAAGCTCAATGCGCAAGGAAGTTTCAATTATTTTTATCGAACCTTGCTGGGAGATAATATTCAGCCAGACTTGAATAATGCCGGACAAAGCTGGACGGCTCGTGGAAACGCCAACTGGAGTCCCAATGACAAATGGAATTTCCAGTTCAGCTTTTTCTATTGGGGGCCTGGACCTACACCTCAGGGGCGAAGACTTGCCATTTATGCCGCAGATGCTGCCGCTCGTTATACATTTGCCAATAAAAAAGCTAGTGTGAGTTTGCGGGTAAGTGATATTTTCAATACCCGAAGGTTTCGTTTAGAGATTGACGACCCTACTTTCGTAAACACCTTTATGTTTAACCGAGAAACCCAGATTGCCTTCTTGAGTTTCACTTACAAATTTGGTAGAGATGCTAAAGATCGTCGAGATCAAGAACGCGGAGGTAGAGGTGAAAATGGCGATGATTTTTTTGAGATGTAAAATGTATTGCGCTTGTTTGTGAAGTTCTTTGCCTCATTGCTTCCAAATGTGCTATTTTTGCGCATTACGCTGATCTAAATTTTTTATGGCCAAAAAGGCAAACAAAGCAACCAATCCCGACAAATCTAGTTTTCAAATTTCGGCAAACTTGCGTATTGCAGTAGGCTATCTTGTGCTAATGATTGCTGGGCTTTTAGCGGTTTCGATTCTCTCGTACTTTGTTTTTTGGCAAACAGATTACGCTCAACTTGAGCAAGGTTTTTGGGAAAGTTGGCGCAATCCGGATTTTAGAATTCGTAATTTGGGTGGAAAGCTTGGAGGCGTTTGGGCGCACCAATTGGTTTACCTCGGTTATGGATTAGCCGCCATTTTATGGCCTTGGTACTTGGGGAAGTTGGGCTATAAATTGGTGCTTAATCAGTCACTTAAGCCCATGTGGCGCCTAACGGGTCGAATGCTTTTTCTCCTTCTTTGGCTGCCTGCTTTATTAGCCTACATTTTGCCCGAGAGTTTGGCGCTGCTATACGGTATCCGTGGACTCTACATCGATCAGTGGCTACAGGAACTTCTCGGAACAGTAGGAGCATTTTTCTTGCTCTTAGCTTCAATGCTCATTTTTGTTTTGTACGTATTCGGAATTACACCGGTAAAAATACAAACTTGGTGGACGGAGAGAAAAGCTGCTCTCTCTCGTAAACGGGAAGAGGCAAAAGCGGTTAAACAAGAAAGCTCATCAGCAGTTATTTCGCCTGTCTCTCAAGAAAAGGAGACAGAAAATGAGCCTATGCTTGCAGAAAAAGTTGTTGAATCCCAGTCTGAAGAACCCGCTAGCAAAGAAGAGCAACCCTCATTAGAGCTCGAGGTGGAAAGTGAAAAAGAGGAAGAAGACGGTTTTGAGGCGCCGCCCGTTGTGCAAAACAATGACCAAGAAGAGGACGATGAAGACGTCTTAGAAGTGGAGGTAGCTAAAGAAGAAAAAACCCTCAAGGAATCCAATCAAAAGGTAAAAGACTTTGGTGAATACGACCCCACCCTCGATTTGAGCCGATTCCAACTTCCACCGATCGACCTGCTGAATCAGTACGGGGGAGGAAATATCACCATCGACTCGGAGGAGCTGGAAAACAACAAAAGGAAAATTGTAGAAACCCTCGCTGATTACAAAATTGAGATTGCGAAAATCAAGGCCACCATTGGGCCTACGGTTACCTTGTACGAAATCGTTCCCGCCGCAGGGGTGCGCATTTCGAAAATCAAAAATCTGGAAGACGATATTGCTTTGAGTTTGGCCGCCCTCGGAATCCGTATCATTGCGCCCATTCCGGGTAAAGGAACCATCGGTATTGAGGTGCCCAACCAAAATCCACAGATGGTTTCCATGCGCAACCTCCTGCTTTCGGAAAAATATCAAAACACCAATTTTGAACTCCCTATCGCTTTCGGGAAAACCATTAGTAACGAAACGCTTATCGCCGATTTGTCCAAAATGCCTCACCTTCTCATGGCGGGTGCTACCGGACAGGGTAAGTCGGTTGGACTGAATGTTATCCTTACTTCAATTCTCTATAAAAAACACCCGTCGCAGGTAAAGTTTGTGCTTGTTGATCCCAAGAAAGTGGAGCTCACCTTATTTAACAAAATCGAACGCCACTACCTCGCGAAGTTGCCCAACAACGAGGAAGCCATCATTACCGATACCAAGAAGGTGATTTATACACTAAACAGTTTGTGTATTGAAATGGATGAGCGCTACGACTTGTTGAAAAACGCCATGGTGCGCAACATCAAGGAGTACAACGCCAAGTTTATTCAGCGCCGATTGAATCCCGAGGAGGGACACCGCTTTTTGCCCTATATCGTGTTGGTGATTGACGAGTTTGCCGATTTGATTATGACGGCTGGGAAGGAAGTTGAAACGCCCATTGCTCGCTTGGCACAGCTCGCCCGCGCCATTGGTATTCACCTGATTGTGGCCACGCAGCGTCCGTCGGTGAACGTGATTACGGGAATGATTAAGGCCAACTTCCCCGCGCGTATCGCCTTCCGTGTTACCGCCAAGGTCGATTCACGTACCATTCTCGACAGTGGGGGTGCCGAACAGCTCATTGGTAAAGGCGATATGCTCTATTCTACCGGCTCCGATTTGATTCGCATTCAGTGTGCTTTTGTAGATACTCCAGAGGTAGAAGCCATCACAGATTTTATTGGCAATCAACAAGGCTATCCCGATGCCTATCTACTTCCCGAATACGAAGGAGAAGAAGGAGGCGAATCTGCGGATGTGGATTTGAGTGACCGCGACGCCATGTTTGAAGAAGCCGCACGTATCATTGTACAACATCAGCAAGGTTCAGCCTCTCTGTTACAGAGGAAACTCCGCTTGGGATACAACCGTGCCGGTCGCCTCATTGATCAGCTTGAAGCGGCCGGAATCATCGGGCCTTTTGAAGGTTCGAAAGCGCGTCAGGTAAACATCAAAGACGAGGCTAGTTTGGAACAGTTGTTGAAAAATATCAATCTATAACATTACACCCTTATTTTTATGACCAAGTATATTGTTGCTTTCAGTGCAGTTTTTGCCTTCATTATTGCACCTCCAATTTTTGCGCAAACCACTTCTAAAGAGGCTAAGGCGCTCCTTGAAGAAGTTTCCAATAAAATAAAAAGCGCTCCCGGAATTGAAATTCAATTTACCTACACCTTTACCAATCCCCGCGCGGACGCCAATCTCAACCAAACGGAAAAAGGTAGCATCGTTATGAGTGGCGATAAATACCGTTTGCAGTTTATGGGTATCGATCGCCTATCCGACAGCAAAAAGATTTATACCTTTTTGCACGATGATAAAGAAATTCAAATCATGGATGCTGAAGACGACGATGAAGGTTTCACACCATCGTTCATTCTCGATTTGTATAAGCAAGGCTTCAGTTACGCCATGGGCGGTAATTCTACTCTTAACGGCAAGCGCTTGCAGCATATCATTTTGAAAAGTAATGAATCGGCAGAAATCGACCGCATCGAAATCGTTATTTTTGCCGATACCAAGCAGCTCCAGCGCATGGTGCAAACGGGAAGAAATGGAAGTCAAACTACCTTTACGGTGAACGACTACAAAACCCTGACTGCGGCTCCAAACCTCAGTTTCAACCGCCGCGCCTACATGGCCAAGAACTATTTGATTATTGAATAACCCACTTGAAAGTCCTCGATAAGTACATATTAAAATCCTTCATACGGCCTTTCACCATCACCTTTCTGGTGATGGTGTTTTTTCTTTTAATGCAGTTTGTTTGGAAGTACGTCGATGATCTCGTAGGCAAGGGAATTGAATGGTATTACATCATTGAATTGATGATTTATATTTCCGCTACGGTGGTTCCTTTGGCGCTTCCCTTAGCGGTGCTGCTTTCGAGTTTGATGACTTTCGGATCCTTCGGTGAGCACAACGAATTGGCGGCCATGCGCAGCAGCGGAATCTCTTTGATCCGACTCTTTCGGGTGCTGATCGTTTTTGTGGCTATGCTTTCTATCGGCGCCTTCTTTTTTGCTGATCGGGTGATTCCGGTGGCGCAGTTTAAAGGGAAATCTTTGCTTAGAAACATCACCAAGAAAAAACCCGCACTCAATATTCGTCCGGGAATTTTTTACAAAGGAATCGAGGGCTACAGTTTGAAAATTTCTGAAAAAGCCGGTCCCGAGCGCAACGAGCTCAAAAATATCATCATCTACGATCATACTGCCAAGCTCGGGAATGTGAAGGTTACCACCGCCGAAACCGGTATTATGGAGGTAACCCCCGACAACCGCTATATGATTATTTACCTAGATCGAGGGCAAACCTACGAGGAGCACATGCCCTCCAATCGGGCTGATAGGGATAAAAAGCCATTTTCTTCCAGTGAATTTGAACGTGCGGTGGTGCGCTTCCCCCTTGATGATTTTCAGTCGGGTGATATGCGTAAAGAAACGTCTAAGGACTTTAATATGCTCAATAACAGTCAGCTCGTTTTGGCGGTTGACTCGCTCAACCTAATTCTTACTGAGGCTCGCGGTAATTTTGCTCGTTCCATGCGCGAACGCTTTTCGCCTTTTTCTGACGATACTGTGCGCATGACTTCACCCGATACGCTTGACCCACCCGTGTACGACATTTTGGAAAATTTTGATCCTTTTCGACAGAAGTTGGTGGTGGAAAATGCACTTCGCTTAGCGCGGAGCAATCGATCTTTTTTCGACTCAAAACATACGGAGCTGCATTGGCGTGAGCGTACCGTAGCCCGCCATAAGATTGAATGGCACAAGAAGTATTCATTGTCCTTTGTGTGCTTTGTTTTACTCTTCATTGGTGCGCCTTTGGGAGCGATCATTCGCAAGGGAGGAATGGGGATGCCCGTGGTGATTTCCGTTTTCATCTTTATCACCTTTTACGTTTTGTCCATTTCTTTTGAAAAAATGGGCCGTGAAATCATCTGGCATGCATGGGCGTCCATGTGGGTAACGCCGCTTTGCTTTTTGCCCATCGGTTTGCTATTGACTTACAAAACAGCTAATGATGCCGAGTTTATGGGGGTGGAGTTTTGGTCAAAGATTTTTCGTAAAATACTGTCGCCCTTTCGCCGCAAGAAAGTAGCTTCGCAGTCCCAAACCACCCCCGATGAGGATTCTTCTTCTAGCCAATAAATACCCCTATCCGCCCCGCGACGGCAGCAGTATAGCCATTCTCAGCAGTCTGCGTGCGTGGGTACGTGCGGGCGCGGAAGTGCACCTGGCAGCGCTTAATCCGAAAAAAAGTAGGGTAGATGCCCAAGCTTTACCAACAGATCTCCAGCAGAAAGTGCAAATCCACAGTTTTGATATTAATACCGATGTCACACCTTGGGGCGCTTTTTTCAATCTTTTAGGTAAACGCCCTTATCACATCAGTAGGTTTTACCGACGCGATATTGCCCACTATCTCGAACGTCTTTTACTGGAAGAACAATTTGATGTGCTGCAGTGGGAGGGTCCTTTTATGGGAGAATATTTGCCTCATTTTGCGCAAACGACCACTACCCATTGGCTACGAGCGCATAATGTGGAACACCGCATCTGGGTGCGCATGGCCGAACGCAGTCGTAATCCGTTGAAGCGTTGGTACCTAAAGCTTCAGGCAAATCGATTGAAAAGCTTTGAGCTTGATTTTACCCGAAAAATGCAAGCGCTTTTGGCAATCAGTGAAGTAGATGAACAGTTTTTTCAAAGGGAAATACCTGGTTTACAATCAATGGTGTGGCTTCCCGGTGTTGATGTACAAGATTATCCGCGCTGGGGAAATCCGGAACCTAACTGCATCACTACCTTGGCAAGCTTCGACTGGGAGCCGAATAGGGAAGGAGTTAACTGGTTTTTAGAGGAGGTGATGCCGCTGATTCGTCCCGAAGTGAAAATCAAAATTGGCGGAAGAAATATGCCTGCCGAGTGGAAAAAGAATCCACGTGTGGAGTGGACGGAAGATGTAGTCAACGCCAAAGCTTTTGTGCTTCAGGGCGCTGTGAATTTCATTCCTTTGTGGAGTGGCAGTGGTATTCGTATTAAAATGGTAGAAGGAGCAGCAATGGGTGTTCCGATGGTAGCCACCACTATTGCTGCGGAGGGTAGCGGTTTAACCCATGAAAAAGAGCTGGTTATCGCCGATGATGCCCGTGCTTTTGCCGCCGCCATTCATCAACTTCTCGATGATGATAAACTTCGGGAGGAATATTCCCTTCACGCGCGTACCTTTGCCGAAAAGCACTACGATTTGGCGTCGTTAGGGCAAAACCTGATGGACTTTTATCGGAAAAATTTTTCCTAATGTGGATATTTTTGTTCTGGGCGGCCTTGTTGGGCATCCTCTATAGCTATCTTATTTATCCTCAATTGCTGCAAATGTGGAGCAAGGGAAAAAAGTTGGTTGCTCCCAGTGTAATGGATGATTTGCCTGAGGTGACCGTCATCTTTGCGGCTTATAACGAAGAAGCCGTTTTGGAACAAAAGCTCGAAAGTATTTTGGCTTCCGATTATCCTCAAGATAAATTTTTTATTACCGTTGGCAGTGATGCTTCCACCGATCGTACGGATGAAATTGTTCAAGCTTTTTCCCGGAAAAACCCACGGGTGCAACTCCGAAGATTTGAGGGGAGAACGGGCAAGGCGCAAATCATCAACGTGTTGGCGGAGGAGTCGGCAACGGATATTCTCATCCCCACCGACGCAAATATTATTTTCCACGAGAAAACGCTAATTAATTTGGTTCGCTGGTTTAAGGATGCCAAGATATCTATTGTGGGTAGCACCATCGTGTATGCTTCACCGCCACCTAAAGGAATAGCTCCGCAAGAAAATTTTTATCTCAATAGGGAGAACCGCATAAAAACCCATGAGAGCTTACTGTACGGAACAGCCATGGGGGTGGAAGGCGGCTGTTACGCTATTAGGCGCGAAGCTTTTGCCGAAATTCCGCAGAACTATTTCATGGAAGATTTTTTCCAAACCATGCAAGTGCTAGTGAAGGGGAAAAAGGTAGTCGTGGATCCGGAGGCTTTGGTTTTTGAAGACGTCAGTGTGGATATCCGCGAGGAGTATAAGCGGAAAACGCGCATTTCCATCGGGAATTTCCAAAATCTCAAACATTTTTACAAAGTGCTTTTTTCCCAAACCTTTCCTCTGGGATTCGTGTTTTTTTCTCATAAGATTCTTCGCTGGATTACCCCGTTTTTCTTATTGATTATTCTTCTGTCGGCCATGCAACTCGCTTTCCTTGGTCACAGTTTGTATCAATGGATGTTTATGCTGGGGTTTGCGTGGATGATGTTAACTTTGATGCACGTGAAAGAAATGATTCGTGTAAAGGGAGTGCTGGCCTACGCTGCCCATTTTCTCTACATGAATATCGCCCTTTTTCACGGATTTTTACTATACACAAAAGGAATAAATAGCAATGTCTGGCAACCAACAAAACGAAATCAAGATTAAGCTCAATACCATCGAAGAGGCCATTGCGGATATTAAATCCGGCAAGGTCGTTATCGTTGTAGATGATGAAGATAGAGAAAACGAAGGCGACTTTGTGGGGGCTGCCGAAATGGCCACACCCGAGATGATTAACTTTATGGCCACGCATGGACGCGGATTGATTTGTACTCCCTTGCCCGAAAAGCGTTGCGATGAACTCGGCTTGGTGCCTATGGTGCAAAACAATACCGATCCGCACCACACCTCATTTACCGTGAGTATCGATTTGTTGGGCAAGGGCAATACCACCGGTATTTCCGCCGCTGATCGCAGTAGAACCATTCAGGCATTGGTGAACGACGAAACGCGTCCGGAAGACTTCGCTCGACCGGGGCATATTTTCCCTTTACGAGCCAAACCGGGTGGAGTGCTTCGTCGCACCGGACACACTGAAGCGGCCATTGATTTGGCTCGTTTGGCCGGACTCCAACCGGCGGGGGTGATTGTTGAAATCATGAATGAAGACGGAACCATGGCGCGTTTGCCCGAGCTAATTGAGATTGCGCAAAAGTTCGATTTGAAAATCATTACCATTGAAGATTTGGTCGCCTATCGGATGCAGCATGAGAGCCTCATTCAGTTGGAAGAAACCTTTATGGTGCCTACGAAATACGGTGATTTTAAGCTTCAAGCTTTCCGTCAAACCACCAATCAGCAAGTGCATATTGCTCTGAGCATCGGGGAGTGGGAGCAGGGTGATGCGGTGCCGGTTCGTATGCACTCCTCGCAAATTGGCGCCGACTTAATCAGCATTCTTGAAAGCGATCCGGGTATTCAGCTCGATAAGGCGATGAAGGCCGTTTCTCAAGAAGGCGCCGGGGTTATCGTGTACATGAATCAGCTGAGCAACAACGATGATATTCTGTTCCGCCTCAAGCGATACAAGGCCAAGTTGGAAGGTAAAACTGAGCGTACCACCAGTTTTGGGAAAGACCCGCGCGACATTGGGATTGGTGCACAAATTTTGCACTTCTTAGGCGTGAAGAAAGTGAAATTGATAACCAATAATCCCATCAAGCGCGTTGGTGTTGTGGGTTACGGCTTGGAAATCATCGAAAATATCCGAATGTAAAATCTAATAAAATCAAATCCATAGTATGCGAATTATCACCACACTCGTTTTTATTTTTAGTTTGACAAGCATGTACGCCCAAATTCCCGAAGGTGCAGTTTTATACAACCGTGAGGGGGAGAAGGTGGAATGGGAATCCCTAGTAAATGATTTGGCACAGGCTCAATTTGTGCTTTTTGGTGAACTTCACGGCACCAGAGCTTGCCACGAAATGGAAGTGAATCTAGCGCAGGCACTATTTGCCAAAAAAGGAAAACAGCTCATTCTGGGCGGAGAAATGTGGGAGGCCGATCAGCAATTACTGGCCGATGAGTACGTGGCGGGAAGAATTACGGCCAAGCAATACCGTGCCGATGCGCGTACGTGGCCAAATTTTGAAGGTGATTACCAACCCTTCATGGATGTAGCGCGTACCAATGGGTTGCGTTTTGTGGCGACCAATATTCCCCGTAGGTACGCTTCTGTAGTGTATCACGAAGGAACCGATGCTTTGCAAAATTTCAGCAAGGAAGCCAAAACTTGGATGCCGAAATTGCCATTCACCTTCGATATTGATATGCCTATCTACATGGAAATTTCCGGAGCTGTGGAAGGTCATGGTAGCCCCAATCTTGCGGCTGCTCAAGCTTTGAAAGATGCAACTATGGCGAAGTTCATCTTGGATTATTCCAGTAAAAAAGATCTTTTTCTGCATATCAATGGCGAATACCATTCCCGCGAGTTTCAGGGGATATATCAGTACCTTCGCGCGGGGAGAAAGAAGGCCACGGTAAAAAGCATTTCCTCCGTTTTTCAGGAAAAAACCTCTCGCCTGCATCCCGATAACCTCGATAGAGCGGATTACATTTTAGTTATTCCCGCTCCCGAAAAAGAATAGTACCTATGCAAAAGGACGGCATTGCTTTACGAGAAATCATTAAGCATCTTGAAGATTGGGCTCCTCGCTCGCTTCAGGAGAGTTACGATAATAGTGGGTTGCAAGTTGGTGACGCCAATGCCATTATCCGTCGAGCCCTGATATGCTTGGATATTACCCCAGAGGTTATTGATGAAGCGCAGGAAAATGATTGTGAACTCATCATTGCCCATCACCCTTTGATTTTTCGACCATTAAAGAAATTGACGGGTTCTAATTTGGTGGAGCGCTGCGTAGAAATGGCCATCCGTAAAAACATTGCTTTGTACGCCATTCATACCAATTTGGACAATGTGTATTCCGGGGTAAATGCTATTTTGTCTCAACACTTGGGGCTTTTGAATACCGGTATTTTACAGACGGGGAAGTCGCATTTGATGAAGTTGGTCGTATTTGTTCCCCATGCAAATAAGGAAGAGCTGCTCAATGCACTATTTGCAGCCGGGGCAGGAAGTATTGGCGATTACGACGAGTGTAGTTTTTTAACCGAAGGCACGGGGAGTTTTCGTGCTGGTGCGGACGCCAATCCCACTGTTGGTAAGCACGGCGAGCGGCATTATGAGCCCGAGAGTAGGGTGGAGGTGATTTTTGACGAAACCCGAAAAGCGCGTATTGTTTCCGCGATGAAGCAAGCCCATCCGTATGAGGAGGTTGCCTACGATATTATTCGCTTAGAAAATGTAAATCCTTTGGTTGGTGCAGGCATGATTGGCGAGCTACCGGAAGCCATGGAAAAAATGGATTTTTTGGCAATGCTCAAGCAGCAGTTAGGCTGCAATGCCTTGCAATTCACTGCTAAGGGGCCGAGTCAAATTCGTCGGGTTGCGCTTTGTGGAGGTTCGGGTTCTTTCCTTATTTCTACTGCTAAAGCGGCTGGTGCCGATGCATTTATAACTGGCGATATCACGTATCATTCTTACTTTGATGCAACTGAATCGTTTATGATTGTGAATGTTGGGCATTATGAAAGTGAGCAATTTACTCCAATGGGAATAGATGCGTACATAAAGAAAAAATTGCCTACTTTTGCCACTCTTTTATCGAAAGTAAAAACCAACCCTGTAAACACCCTATAATATGTCCCAGGATATCTCAACGGAAGAAAAACTACGCGCTTTATACGACCTACAATTGATACATTCTCGTATTGATCAATTGCGTTCCATCAGGGGAGAATTGCCTTTGGAAGTTCAGGATCTTGAAGATGAAATTGCTGGTTTGCAAACGAGGTTGGCAAAAACCCAAGCTGAATTGGAGGAAATTGAGAATGAGATTTCTAACAAGAATAACCTCATTGCTGAGTGTCGCGAAAAAATTACGAAGTACGAAGATCAGCAGAAAAACGTGCGTAATAACCGTGAGTTTGATGCATTGAGCAAAGAGATTGAGTTCCAACAATTGGAGATTCAATTGGCCGAAAAGCG
>JBHYFA010000077.1:0-12336 GCA_051859825.1 Schleiferiaceae bacterium | reverse complement strand
CCCGGACCACAAATCATCGGAATGGCTAAGGGTGTTACCGAAATGTCGCCAATATACTTGCGAACCTGTGTTTCATCCTCAATCTTAAACCTCCCTAACCGCGCTTGTAACATATCCTGACCCAGCAAGAAAAACAATATTCCACCCACTACACGAAAGGAATCAACCGAAATACCGAAAAAACTAAAAAGCAATTGTCCGGTAAATGCAAAGCCAAGAATAGCCGAAAAAGCCACAATCATGGCCTTAATGGCGGTCTTCCTCTGGTCTTTCTTATCCAAAGTAGCCGTCATGCCCATGAACACCGGCATGATACCTAGCGGATTCATTAAGGTGAAGAAACTGGTCACTGCGACCAAGAAGAAGTTTGTTAATTCAGATGTCAACATTTCTAATATAATTTAGTGACTGTCTACAAAGTCCCTTTAGCCAAAGCACCCATTTGTACCGCCGCAATAGCTGCCTCAACCCCCTTATTTCCGTGTATTCCCCCCGAGCGTGCTATCGACTGTTCTCTGTTTTCATCTGTAAGCACACAGCCAATTACCGGGATGTTTAAACTCGTATTGAGAATGGCCAAACCTTGAAAAACCGACTGGCATACAAAATCAAAGTGGGACGTTTCCCCGCGAATTACTGTCCCGATAATGATGATGGCGTTGGGTAGGTGTGAGGTATTTGCCATGTGTTTTGCGGCAAAAATCAATTCTAGACTACCAGGAACGCGCTGACGAATGATATTTTTTTCCGAAACGCCCAATTCCAGAAGCGTATCAACTGCTCCTTTTTCTAGGTTATCGGTGATGTCGCTGTTCCAATCTGCCGTGATGATTCCGAAGCCCATGCCTTCTACCGAGGGAAGTTCGGCGGCATTGTATTCAGAAAGGTTTTTTCCACTTGTTGCCATAGTTGTTAGAATAAAAAAGGGCGAAAATGAAATACGATTCATTTCGCCCTTGAAAATAATATGTTAAGATGATTTGAATACGCTCGGCTAGTTTGATGCTTCTAACTTTGCGATAATTTTCTCAGCTTCTTGCGCTTCTTGGGCCTCTTTAAAGTCTTTTACCAAACGCTTGTAATGCTGAAGTGCTTTTTTGTTGTCGCCCAACATCATTGCCGTTTGCCCAGCACGATCTAAGTAAATAGGTACAACAAAACTGTTATTGCTCTTACGTGCGGCTTTTTCGTAGTACTCTAAGGCCTCCTTGGGTTGATTTAACTCCATGAACGCATCGCCAATTGCACCGGTACTGATAACCGACAAAATTTCGTCCTTGGTAGAAAACTTATCTAAATAACGAATAGCCTCTTTGTAATCACCCAAGTTTAAATAAGAAACTCCGATGTAGTAGTTGGCAAGGTTTCCAGATTTTGTTCCCTTGTATTCGCGTACAATTTCCAAAAGACCCATTCCTTCTCCGTCGCCATTGAGTGCTCCGTTGAAGTCTTCAATATCCAAAAGATTTTGAGCTAAGTACAATTCGTACTGCGCACTTTTTTCTTTGGGCTCCAAAATGAATTTGTTGTATCCAACGATGGATCCGGCAATAACCACTATTCCGATTACTGCACCGAGAATTACGTTTTTATTCTCTTCAAAAAACTTCTCAGCTTTCGAAAGTGGGGCGGTTACGTCAACCAAGATTTCGTCTTCCTGGTTGTTTTTTTTCTTTTTAGCCATAAATAAATCAGTCAAATACCGTTATTAAGGTCGGTAAACGTTTTTCGATTACCAAATTTTTACGGGTGGCAAAAATAGAATATTTATTTAAACAATCGACGCTTTACGGATTTTTTTTCCTCATGAATATGGATTTCTTTTTACTTGCTGTTTGAGGCTATTTTTGTTGTCCAAAGCTCACGCATGAATCTTACCTTTGCAGCAAAATTTTGAAGCCTTTTTCTATGAATATCGGAGTTGTTGTTTTTCCTGGGTCAAATTGTGATCGTGACATGATGTACGTGCTAGAAAGCATTTTAGGTCATAATGTGGTTGAACTTTGGCATAAAGATCCCGACTTGAAGGGAGTAGATATGGTGGTTTTGCCCGGTGGTTTTTCCTATGGTGATTACCTTCGTAGTGGCGCCATTGCTCGCTTTTCCCCGGTAATGAACTCCGTAATTGAATTTGCCAATCATGGTGGATGGGTACTTGGTGTTTGCAACGGCTTTCAGGTTCTTTGTGAAGCGGGACTACTGCCGGGAGCCCTTCTTCATAACACTTCGCACCGTTTTATTTGTAAAAATGTGCAAATCACTCCGGCTAACAACAGCAGTGCTATCAATGCCGATTTGGAAAACAAAGCTTACACCATTCCTATTGCGCACGGTGAAGGTCGCTACTTCATCGGAGAAGAAGATTTGAAAAGCTTGGAGGATAACAACCAAGTCATTTTCCGCTATTGTGATAATGATGGAAATGTTTCGGAAGAAGCTAATCCCAACGGATCCACCAACAATATCGCTGGAGTTTGCAACGCTTCTCGCAACGTCTTCGGAATGATGCCTCACCCCGAAAGAGCGGCGGATGTTCACTTGGGGAATGAAGATGGAAAGGCTATTTTCCTATCACTCTTTGCAAATCTTGGAGTAAAAGAAGGCGTGTAAACTTATTCACGTTTATACGTGTATCCCACAAATTTTGCGTTAGTTGGAACGGGTACACTTCGTATCAGTTGCATATTGGCAATATTGTATTCATCAATTTGTCCGTCTTTCAAAACAGCTAAACGATTCTGAAGCTCGTCGTACGCGAGATGCTTCGGTATGCCTAAATTGCTGTGACTGATGATTCCCGATTGCTGGGTTCGTACTTCAAATACTCCGTTGGTTGTAGCGAGGATGTATCTCGTAGGGGACAATTGAATACCCGTAATTGCTCTGCCACTCATCTGTCCGATGAATTTTTCCCGCGCTCCCGTACCCGCGGTAAACCGATCGAAGCCCGCACCATTGGCATCGTTGTACAGCACCCACCACACGGTTGAAGATACCGAAAATGCCGCCACCGCACTGTCTTGCGTTAATCTTTCCCCGAAACGAGTGCCTAAACGATTATATACCACCCATTCGCTGATGGATGGATTGAGTATATTTTGGGTTTGCTTAAAGTAATATTCGTGACCAAAGGCACTCATGCGTGAAATGATGTTTTCTTCCAATTCAATATTGTGGAGCATCGAACCCGAAGCCTCTCTCACCTCCGTAAATCCGAGGTAATTTGAAAGTACATAGCGATCATTGTATCCGCTGAGTGCGGTAAAATACGGGAAGCTCGTTTGTTCTTGGCGGGCAATTGAATATAGGAAGTCACCCGTTTCCCCGTCATAAACACGAGCATTTGCTAAGAATTGCGGAGCAGTAATAATTACGTTTGGCTCCATTACTGAAGCGGCCATCACTCGCTGTCCTATTAATCCGCTGTGCCAAATTGGGGAACGACTAAAGGGTAAAATTCCCAAGTCGTAGGAGTTGCCATTATCACCCACTACCCAAAGGCCATCGGTTTCCATTGGCTTGCGAATATAGGTGATGCTACGCTCGGCGCTTGCCTGATCATCTTCGGTGAAAGCGGTAACTCTTACTTTGTACTTCCCGCCGGGCATCGTGGCGTGGTCGAGCTGAATACTCTGCGTAAGTTCGAAGCGTTCACCCGTGGCCATGCCGTCGCGCACGAAGTACTGCGCTGATTCCGTTTCGGAAATCAAACTCACCCGATACGCACGTAAATCCTCGTGTTGCAATGTAGCTTTTATTTGAATCCACTCCGAAAATTCAAATGAATCGCCCGGAGAAGGCGCGTTAATACGAACCTCTGGAAAGGAAGAAGTTTTTTTTCCACAATGTGAAAAAAGTACCAGTATCAAGAATATTTTTCCGAACTTTACCATCCTCCAAAAGTAACACGAAAAATCCAATTGTAGTTTTGGTTGTGAAGCATTTAACATTATGGAATACGCCGAGAAAGTAAAGCCTAAAGAGCAAAAAAGTAAAAACAGTTCTGTTTTAGCACTATCCGAAGGGAGAGTGCCTCCTCAAGCTATTGACATGGAAGAGGCCGTAATTGGCGCTCTACTCATTGATAGTAATGCTATTAATGAGGTGATTGAGATTTTAGAGCCCGAAGCTTTTTACAAAGAAGCACATTCGGAAATTTTTGCCGCTATCAAGAATCTCTTTGCCGATTCGCAACCCATCGACATTTTTACGGTTTCGGATTATTTGAAGAAGAATGGTAAGTTGCAGCTGGTAGGCGGTGATTTTTTCCTAGTAAATCTATCCCAACGCGTTTCCTCCGCTGCACACATCGAGTTTCATGCCCGGGTGATCGTGGAGAAATTTATCCAACGTGAGCTCATTCGCGTCTCGGGTGATATTATTTCCAGCGCCTTTGATGAAGAGAGCGACGTACTCGAACTCCTCGATAAGGCCGAGCAGAATCTCTACGAAATTGCCAACGGAACCCTCAAGAAAAACTACGATACTTCCGCCGATCTCGTGCGTGAAGCTATCAAGGAAATTGAAGAAATGAGTAAGAAGGAAGGTCTAAGTGGGGTGGCCAGTGGCTTTACCGCTGTTGACAAAGTGACCGGTGGATGGCAAAAATCCGACCTCATTATCATTGCTGCACGTCCAGGTATGGGAAAAACCGCGCTCACCCTCTCCATGGCTCGGAATATCGCCATCGACTTCAATACCGCTGTGGCTTTCTTCTCCCTTGAGATGTCGTCGGTGCAGTTGATTAAGCGTTTGATTTCCAGTGAAACGGGACTCTCTTCCGAGAAACTCCGCAAGGGAAATCTAACCGATAGCGAATGGCATCAGCTGGTAACCAAAGTTAAGAAACTCGAACAAGCGCCTCTATACATCGACGATACTCCGGCTATTTCCGTTTTCGATTTACGGGCAAAATGTCGTCGTTTGGCCTCGCAATACAATATCGGAATTATTATTGTGGATTATTTGCAGCTCATGACCGCCGGAGGGCAAAAGTCGGTAGGTAATCGCGAACAAGAAATCAGTATGATTAGCCGTTCTCTTAAAGGTATTGCCAAAGAGCTGAATGTTCCGGTTATCGCGCTTTCACAGGTAAACCGTTCGGTAGAGGGTAGGGGCAACGCCAGCAAGCGTCCTCAACTTTCCGACCTTCGTGAATCAGGTGCAATTGAGCAAGATGCCGATATTGTTTCGTTTATTTACCGTCCGGAATATTACGGACTTACAGACTGGGAAGATGGCTCTCCTTGTGAAGGTCAGGCTGAGTTGGTGATAGCGAAACACCGTAATGGTAGCTTGGAAGATGTGCGATTGCGTTTCCAAGGTGCTTTGGCTAAATTTAGTGATTTGGAGTTTGATTCTAACGAAATGATCATTCCTTCCAAGATTAATAACGATAACGACGACGATAATGACTTCAGTGGATTCAACGACAACCTACCTACGCCCCCAGACGACGATTTCGTTTTTTAGCGCTCTTTTTTTACTCTTATTCCCCCTCTTCCTCCGTGCGGATTACCTATTGATTCCCATGGACGAAAAAACGCAGCGCCAGCATTTGAAGGCCTACGGAATCGCATTTTGGGTATTGGAAAGACAGCAAGAGGTGCAATGGTTACTCAACTACCGAGGAGGTAGTTTTCTCACCGTTTCTCATGCTGAAATTGAAAGAGAATGTCGGGTAAGGGGGGTGAGTTTTGAAAAAATTTCCACCTCAAGAGTAAGCTCCATTCTCGAAGAAATCGCCAATCCCGCCTCGAATATGGAAGCGGTGAAGTTGGAGAAAGCTCCGAAAATCGCGGTGTATAGTCCCCCGCATAACGCTCCTTGGGACGATGCCGTTACCCTCGTGCTTACCTATGCCGAGATTCCCTACGACGTGATTTACGATAAGGAGGTGTTGAATGATGAACTTACGGGTTACGACTGGTTACATCTTCATCATGAGGATTTTACCGGTCAATACGGTAAGTTCTATGCCGCCTACCGCAATGCACCCTGGTATATCAAACAGAAAAAGGATTTGGAAAATATGGCTGCTGAATTGGGCTTTGCTAAGGTGAGCCAGATGAAGTTGGCCGTAGTGAAGCGCATTAAGGAATTTACCGTGGGAGGCGGATTCACCTTCGCAATGTGTTCGGCTACGGATACCTACGATATTGCTTTGGCCGCCGAAGGACTAGATATCTGCGAGTCGATGTACGACGGCGATCCCTCTACGCCAAACTACAATAATAAACTCGATTTTAGTCGCACCTTCGCTTTTCGCAATTTCACTTTGGTCACCAACCCTATGGAATATGAGTATTCGGATATCGACGTGACCAATACCAGAAATGTAAAGCCCGAGAATGACTATTTTGGTTTGTTTGAATTCTCCGCCAAGTGGGACGTCGTTCCTGCCATGCTTACGCAAAATCATACTCGGGTAATTAAAGGATTTATGGGGCAAACTACAGCTTTTCGCAAATCATTGATAAAACCCAGTGTGATCATTTTGGGTGAAAATAAAAGTGCCGGAGAAGCGCGTTACATTCACGGAGAAGTGGGCAAAGGTTTTTTCACTTTTTACGGCGGACACGATCCTGAAGATTATCAACACCGGGTTGGTGATCCACCTACCGATTTGAATATGTTTCCCAATTCTCCGGGGTATCGATTGATTTTGAATAATGTGCTCTTTCCGGCGGCACGAAAAGAAAAACAAAAAACCTGATGCGTATAGACATCATCACGGCCTTACCAAAGTTGTTGGAATCGCCATTTTCAGATAGTATTTTACAACGAGCAATCAAAAAGGGCAGGGTGGAAGTGCATATCCACGACCTCCGGAAATTCGGTTTGGGTAAACACAGTCAAATCGATGACTACCAATTTGGTGGTGGCGCAGGAATGGTCATGATGATTGAGCCTATTCACAAATGCATCGCACAACTGCAAGCCGAGCGTACCTACGACGAAGTTATTTACATGACGCCCGATGGTGACCGCTTTGATCAAAAAACCGCTAATTATTTGTCACTAAAGGAAAACATCATCATTCTCTGTGGCCATTATAAAGGCGTCGATCAGCGGGTGCGAGATCGGTTTATTACCCGTGAAATATCTATTGGTGATTACGTACTTAGTGGCGGTGAACTGGCCGCTGCGGTAGTAAGCGATGCCATCATCCGGCTTTTGCCCGGAGTGCTAAACGACGAGACTTCGGCACTCACGGATTCCTTTCAAGATAACCTCCTTGCACCTCCCGTTTTTACCCGGCCTGCCGAATACGAAGGCATGAAAGTCCCCGATATTTTACTGAGTGGGAATTTCAAAGCTATTGAAAATTGGCGCGAGGAACAAGCGTTTATACGAACCAAAGTACGCAGACCCGATTTGATTGATGATAAAAAAACATGATGAATGGGACAATTCATCTAATTAGACGTACCTTTGCACAAATTAAAAAAAACGATTATTATGTATCCTGAAGATATGATTGCACCGATGCGTGCAGACCTCACAAATGCTGGTTTTCAAGAAGTAAGAACCTCCGAAGAGATGGAGTCGGTAATTAAAGGCGAGGGAACAACCTTAGTGGTTATCAACTCGGTTTGTGGCTGTGCGGCGGCCAACGCTCGTCCGGCAGCTAAATTAGCGGTTACCGCCACCAAGCGTCCCGATAGAATTGTCACGGCTTTTGCCGGTAACGATCGCGATGCGGTAAATAAAGCCCGCGAAATGACGGCTCCTTTTCCTCCATCTTCCCCTAGTATGGCCTTGTTTAAAGATGGAATGTTGGTTCACATGATTGAGCGTCATCACATTGAAGGTCGTCAAGCAGAGCTTATTGCTGAAAATTTGAAGCAGGCGTTTGAGGCGCATTGCTAGAAGGTGTTTCGCACGCTCAGGTATGCGCTTGTATATGCATACCTGAGCGTGGTAACCCATTTGCACGATTTCTACCAGAACATTATTTCTTTAACTTTACATCCTTCATCCCTATTTTAGCAGCCCAGAATTTGAAATTTCTCCCATGCTAAAATATCTCTATCTCGGAATCGCCACTTTACTGGCGACATCGGTTTTCTCCCAGTCTCTCCACTCTCGCGAGGGCATCCGCGACGATCGTCGGCAAATAACCCGGGCATTTATTAACGCAAAAATCACCCCCGAACCGGGTGTTACGGCAAATACACTCATCATCCGTGACGGACTCGTGGTGGCCGTGGGTAACAATCTTAGTATTCCAAAAGATGCAGTTGTTATTGACTTAGAAGGTAAATACGTCTATCCATCTTTTGTAGAGCTTTATAGTGATTTCGGTTTGTCAAGCACTTCTCGGCCTGGCAGAGGTGGCTCTCCCGAATACGAACGTAATGATGGAAAAAGTGCCTTTGGCTGGAACCGCGCCATTCGTGCCGACCAACACGCGGCCGAGGTTTTCACCCACTCCGAAGATCAAGCTAAGAAATTGCGAAAAAACGGGGTGGGAGTGGTGCTTTCTCACCAGCACGACGGTATTGTTCGGGGTACAGGTGCCTGTATTGCACTCAGCAATATAGGTGAACAACACGCGCTCCTTCAAGCTCAAGCAGGCAGATTCTTCTCCTTCGACAAGGGCAGTAGCACCCAACAATACCCATCTTCTCAAATGGGGTCAATTGCGCTTTTACGCCAAACCCTTCACGATTTGGAATGGTATCGCAAGGGTGGGAGAAATAACGAACAACATCTTCACCTCGAAGAATTACTCAAAGCCGAAAATCTTCCTGCATTCTTTGTTGCACCGGATAAATTTACCGGATTGCGCGCTCTCCGACTGGGAATCCCTTTTATACTCGTTGGTGCCGGCGACGAATACCAGCGCGTGGAGGAATTTTCCGCCCTCAATCCCCGAATGGTTATTCCCGTTGCATTTCCCGCAACGCCCGACCTCAACAACCCTTACGTGGCGCGTGATGTAGGGATTCGCGAACTCAAACATTGGGAACTTGCCCCCTACAACGCTCGCATTCTCCGCGATCATAAAATCAACTTCGCTTTTTCCCTCAAAGATGCCGATAAGCCCTTTGAAGCTTTTTTCCATATTGAGAAAAGTGGACTCAGCTCCGACGAAATCCTCGCGGCTTTAACCACTACTCCTGCGCTTTTTATGGGGATGGAAAAAAGCCTTGGAAAACTCAATAAAGGCTATCATGCCAATTTTATCATTCTTGACCAACCGCTGACTCATCCTAAAGCTAAAATGCACGAGCATTGGATTTTAGGTGTGCAATACGAAATCATCGAAAAGGAAGAAAACCGTCTTTTAGGCCATTACAACCTCGATTCGCTACAAATCAAACTCACCGATGGCAATGCCTTCCAACTCATTCTTCCCACCGAAGATACGCTGAAAGGTAAATTCAAGACCAATAACCGCAGGGTGGAATTTATGTACATGATCGACTCGGTGGTGTATCAAGCTCAAATCAGTTTGAACGCCGATTACACCACCGCACGCGCCAGTATCTACAGCGATGCGGTAACCCATCAAGTCAAAGTCTTTCATACTACCCGTGAGGCCATCGAAGCCAAAGCCGATACCGCAGCACCTTTTAGTGTGGTACATCCCGATTTCGACTATGCAACGGCTCTTTGGCGACCTTTCCAGGCTTTTGGCCGGACATCCATTCCGAAGCAAGAAAATATTTTGTACCAATCGGCTACGGTATGGACGCTCGAAGGGGAAGAGCCTATCTGTACGCCCTGCGATGTGTTGGTGGAAAAAGGAAAAATCAAAGCAGTAGGGCAGAACCTAAAAGTGCCTAAGGGTGCAGTTGTTGTGGATGCTTCGGATAAGCATATTACACCCGGACTCATCGACGAACACAGTCATATCGCCATTTCCCGAGGGGTAAATGAATCCGGTTCTTCCATCAGTGCGGAGGTACGCATTGGCGATGTGGTGAATCCGGAAGACATCAATATTTACCGTCAACTCAGTGGAGGAACCACCGCTTCGCAGCTTCTTCACGGTTCGGCCAACGTAATCGGTGGACAGTCGGCTCTGGTGAAATTGCGTTGGGGACATTCCTCGGAAGATATGAAAATCGACAATGCGCCGGGCTTTATCAAATTTGCCTTGGGCGAAAATGTCAAGCAGTCTAATTGGGGCGAAAGGATGACCGTGCGCTATCCGCAAAGTAGAATGGGGGTGGAGCAGTTTCTGTATGAACAATTTCACCGTGCACTGGAATACGCCAACGATCGCTCCAAAAATAAGCGCATCGATACCGAAATGGAGGCTTTGGTGGAAATCCTGCGCAGCGAAAGATTCATCTCGTGTCATTCCTACATCCAGTCGGAAATCAATATGCTCATGAAGGTAGCCGATAGCATGGGCTTTACCATCAATACCTTTACCCACGTAATGGAGGGCTACAAGTTGGCCGATAAAATGAAGGCGCACGGAGCAGCGGGAAGCACCTTCTCCGATTGGTGGGCCTACAAAATGGAGGTTAACGAATCCATTCCCCATAACGCCGCGGCTATGGCCAAAGCGGGGGTGGTTACCGCCATCAATTCCGATGACGCCGAAATGGGTCGCCGCCTCAATCACGAGGCGGGAAAGGCCATTCGTTACGGTGGCGATGATCCGGTAGAAGCCCTGAAGATGGTAACCCTCAATCCCGCGAAAATGCTGCATCTCGACCACCGCATTGGCTCCATCGCCGTGGGCAAAGACGCCGATATTGTAGTTTGGAGTCATGAGCCGCTCAGCGTGTACGCCAAGGCCATGCAAACCCTTGTTGACGGACGAATATATTTTGACCGTGAGGTTCATGAGCAAGAAATTGAGGCCATGCGTGCTGAGCGCATCCGCATTTTGCAAAAGGTGCGAAGTGCCGCCTCCAAGGGTGGAAAAATTGCCGCCCCCGAGTTTGAAATTGATAATGAGTACCATTGTGACACCCTTGAAGAAATCCATTTCCATGTTAAATAGAATAGCCCTACTAAGTTTTTTGAGTCTGGGAGTATCCCTCAACGCTCAAACCCTCTATCATAAAGCCACCATTCACATTGGAAACGGACAGGTTTTGGAAAATGCCAGTATGCTGGTCAATGGTGCCGATATTCTTTGGGTGGGAACCGATGAGAGATACCCTGATGTGGAGATAAAGGAAATGGTAAATTTCGAAGATTACCATATCTACCCCGGATTCATTGCGCCCGCCACCGCCACAGGTTTAGTTGAGGTGGAAGCCGTACGAGCTACGGTTGACTTTCGCGAGGTAGGACGAGATAATCCCAATGCTCGAGCGGCAGTTGCCTTCAATACCGATTCGCGCATTTTACCCACGCTTACGGCTAATGGCGTGTTGCTGGTGCAGTCGGCGCCGGAGGGCGGTACCTTTTCCGGACTCTCCTCGGTGATGCGACTTTCTGCCCGTAACTGGGAGGAAGCTGTAGTTCGTATGGATGATGGGATGCATATCAATTGGCCTTCTCCCTTGCGATTTGATCGATCGAAAGGACGTTTGGTTACCAACGATGATTACGCCAAACAACTCGACCACGTGGTGCGCACGCTTAAAGATGCTCAGGCTTATTTAAATGGGAGTCGTTTGCCCATCAACCTCAAACTCGAAGCCTTCACCGGGATGTTTGACGGGACAAAAAAAGTCTTCGTGCATACCAATCACGCTCCGGCGATGTTGGAGGCGGTTAATGAACTCAAAGCCTTAGGTGTGAAGTCGATCGTGATTGTTGGTGGTGCTGATTCCCACCGTATTGCCGATTTTTTACGGGAAAACAACGTAGCCGTAATTCTCCGTCGTACCCACGAACTGCCCGTGCGCACCGATGATGCAATTGATTTGCCTTACCGCACGCCGGCTCTTCTACACGAGGCGGGGGTTGACTTTTGTTTGAGCAACATCGGTCGAATGCCGGTGATGGGCAACCGCAATATTCCATTTATGGCCGGTACAGCGGTGGCTTACGGTTTACCTCAGGAGGAGGCCGTAGCCATGATTTCCGGCAATGCCGCCCGTATCTTAGGCATCGACGACCGCTACGGCACGCTCGAAGCCGGCAAATCAGCCACCTTTTTTGTCTCCAAGGGCGACGCACTCGACGCCATTAGTCAGGATTTGGTACATATCTACATTGATGGAGTGCAAATCCCGGTAAAAAATTGGCAAAACGAATTATTCGAGAGATGGGATAAGGTGTTGCATCCGGCGGAGTGATTTGTCGGTTGTTGGTTGTTGGGGTGCTTTCTGCGAGGCGCTGATGCGTGCGGAGAGCAGAGAGCAGAGAGCAGAGGGTGGTTGTTGCCCTGTGGTTGATACATTTTCAAGGTAGATT
>JBHYFA010000076.1:0-12777 GCA_051859825.1 Schleiferiaceae bacterium | reverse complement strand
CGCAGCCCTCCATGCCGCGCAGCGCAGCAAGCGCCCATGCGCGCGACAGCGCCCCATGCTTCACTCACGAAGCCTCCACACCCACGAAAGCAATACATAACACTACCACGCCCAGACAATCGACGACATGGTAGCTCGCGATGCAGAGGAGCGTTTCACCCTAAGCGCGTGTTAGTATATATCCAAAAAAAAGTATATTCTATTGTACAAAATACCTCTATATTTGCATATTGAATTGTGCATTATGGAAGATTTGTATAGAAGATATCAGCAGCGATTGCAGCGTACACAAACTGATTTTGTGCGAAGTTTTATGCAGGATGTCAACTGGAAAGCCAGATTGATAGGTATTAAAGGGGCTAGGGGAGTTGGAAAAACAACCTTGCTTTTGCAATATCTCAAACTTCACTTTAACGATGTTTCCCAGCAAACTTTATACGTAAGCTTGGATTCTTTTGCCTTTAATGATCAAACAATTTTTGACTTGGCGGAAGAATTTGTCCGCAATGGCGGAAGACACCTTTTTCTGGATGAAGTGCATAAATACCCCAATTGGGCACAAGAAATTAAAAACATTTATGACGATTATACTGACTTGCAGATTGTTTTTACTGGATCTTCTCTGCTTGAAATACTAAACTCTCGTGCAGACTTAAGTAGAAGGGCAGTTGTGTATAATATGCAAGGATTGTCACTTAGAGAGTATATTGAACTTGAAACAGGAATTCACTTCCCTCAATTATCTTTAGATACGCTTTTGGATGAACACAAAAAATATGCTCGGTTGATAAACGAAAAAATCAAAGTGTTTCCATATTTTGAAACCTATTTAAAGCGAGGTTACTATCCTTTTTACCAAGAAGAAATTGATTTGTATGAGCAGCGTGTGGAAGAAGTCATAAATATGATGCTCGAAATAGAGCTTCCTCAACTTCGCGGTGTTGATATTGGTATGGTTCCGAAAATAAAACAACTCTTGTCCATCATTTCCTCATCCGTTCCCTATGCACCTAATATTGCACATTTGAGTAAAAAAATGGATATGCATAGGTCAACCCTCATGTCTTACTTGTTTTATCTGCAAGAGATTGGGCTAAGCTTTCATTTGAATAAACACGCAAAAGGAAATGTTCGATTGCAAAAACCAACCAAAATTTATTTAGAAAACACCAATCTAATGCATGTTCTCTCGTCTTTCTCGACAAATAGAGGAAATGTAAGGGAAACTTTCTTTGCTAATCAGGTAGGTTATAGACACCGTGTAAGTTATCATGATAAAACAGATTTTCTCGTTGATGATTATTATGCTTTTGAGGTTGGGGGAAAAGACAAATCCAAGAAGCAACTGACGGGAATTGATAACGCCTTTGTAGTTTCTGACGAAATAGAGTACGGCTTTCAAAATAGAGTGCCGTTATGGTTGTTTGGTTTTTTATATTAACTCCTCTAAAAGCACAGGACGGAGATGTCTCTTTACTTTGTACTTTTGCTTGAAAGATTCATTCATGCGATTTGATTTTTCTCAGGTGCATTTTTCTCCTGAAAACCACAAAAAAACAGCCGATAAACGCGCTTTCTGGCTTAGTCCGGAGGGTATTGAAATCCCCGCAAATATCGAGCTTTCAGAAATAAAAGGCGATTTACTATCCTTCGGCGCAGGGAGTCCACCTTACCTGCGCGGACCCTATGCCAGTATGTATCTCACCCGCTCTTGGACAATCCGTCAGTACGCGGGTTTTTCCACCGCCGAAGCATCTAACGCTTTTTATCGGAAAAATTTAGCCGCCGGACAAAAGGGCTTATCCGTAGCCTTCGACTTAGCTACACACCGCGGATACGATTCGGATCATCCACGTGTTTCCGGCGATGTAGGCAAGGCAGGAGTGGCCATCGATAGCGTGGAGGATATGAAAATTCTCTTCGACCAAATTCCCCTTGATAAAATGTCGGTGTCCATGACCATGAACGGCGCCGTGATTCCGATTTTGGCCTTTTATATCGTTGCGGCGGAAGAGCAGGGTGTGAAGCCCGAACAACTGGCCGGTACCATCCAAAACGATATTCTCAAGGAATTTATGGTGCGCAATACCTACATCTATCCGCCCCTTCCATCTATGAGAATTATTGGCGATATTTTCCGCTTTACCAGCGAAAACATGCCGAAGTTTAATAGCATCTCCATTTCCGGGTATCACATGCAAGAAGCCGGAGCTACTGCGGATATCGAACTGGCCTATACCCTTGCCGACGGATTGGAGTACTTGCGCACGGGGATTGCCGCCGGACTCGACATTGACGCCTTTGCGCCACGTTTGTCGTTTTTCTGGGCTATCGGGATGAACCATTTTATGGAGATTGCTAAAATGCGCGCGGGTAGAGTGTTGTGGGCAAAATTGGTTCAGCAATTTAATCCTAAAAACCCGAAATCTCTGGCGCTGCGTACGCACTGTCAGACTTCCGGCTACAGTCTTACCGAACAAGACCCTTTTAATAACGTAGCCCGCACCTGCATCGAAGCTATGGGGGCAGCCTTTGGTGGAACGCAATCGCTACACACCAATAGTTTGGACGAAGCCATTGCCCTTCCCACCGATTTTTCCGCGCGAATTGCTCGTAATACGCAATTGTATTTGCAGGAAGAAGCAATGGTTACCCAGGCCGTTGACCCTTGGGGAGGTTCGCATTACGTGGAGTATCTCACGGAGCAGTTGGTGGAAAAAGCTTGGAAACTCATTCAAGAGGTGGAGGAACTGGGAGGCATGGCCAAGGCGTTGGAAAATGGTTTGCCTAAATTGCGCATTGAGGAAGCTGCCGCGAAAAAACAGGCACGAATTGATAGTAGTAAGGAGCTGATTATCGGAGTAAATTCCTTCCGTTTGCTGGAGGAAGATCAACAAATTGACATCCTGGAAATTGATAACGCCCAAGTTACGCGTCAGCAGATTGAGCGCATTCAAAGCATTAAGGCTAGTCGCGATAATGAAGCGGTGCAAAGGGCTTTGGAAAAAATTACCACCACGGCGGCATCCAACGGGAATCTTCTTGAGGTGGCCATTGAAGCCGCGCGATTGCGAGCTACTTTGGGTGAAATTTCCGATGCCATGGAAAAAGTTTTTGGTCGATACCAAGCCGTGAATCGCGTAGTAAGTGGAGTTTATTCTTTTGAAATGAAATCAAACGAAGCCTTTAAAAAAGCCCGTCATCTTTCGGACGAATTTGCCGAACTCGATGGTCGTCGTCCAAGAATCATGGTGGCAAAAATTGGTCAGGACGGACACGACCGTGGAGCCAAGGTAGTAGCTACTTCTTTTGCCGATTTGGGATTTGATGTGGATATCGGGCCGCTATTCCAAACTCCTGAAGAGGTGGTTCGTCAGGCTATTGAGAATGACGTGCATCTCATTGGGGTGAGCTCGCTGGCCGCAGGACACAAAACCTTGGTGCCAAAAGTGATGGATGAACTGAAGAAAAATGGTCGTGAGGATATTTTGGTTATCGCCGGTGGGGTGATTCCTCGTCAGGATTACGACTTTCTGTTCGACTGTGGCGTGGTAGGTGTATTTGGTCCTGGCACGGTAATTTCCAAAGCAGCTATTGATATTCTCAGTCTCATGATTGAAGCCCGAAAATAATTGATTTTTCTATGCGCATTTCTCTCTTATTGTGCATAATAGCCTTAGCCATATTCAGTTCATCATGCCGATCGGTTCGCAAGGTGGAAAGTGGTCAGCAAGCACTATGGGAAAATGAATTGCGCATCGACGGAAAAAAGTCGAAGAATCGGCAAGGCTTGGCGGTGATTCGTCAAAATCCTGCTCCCCGCAAAATTTTTGGTTATAAACCGGAAATTCTCGACACCCTCCTGAGTATTCGCAGTACCCAACAACTTCAGCAATTTGCCATCAACGAAGGCTATTTCAATGCTTCGGCTTCCTACGAAGTGGTTGATGTTGGTAGAAAAAAAGCCAAGGTGGTTTACCGAATTGATGCGGGAAATCGGTATTTTATTTCCGGACTGGAATACCGCTTTGAAAGTGCGCAGTTGGAGAGGGTAGAATCAGCTAGCAGAGGCAACCGCCGCGTAGAGGTGGGCAAACCTTTTCGCTTGACTGATTTGGAAGAGGAACGGGAAAGGATTACTGCCCTCTTTCGGAATGAGGGGTATTTCGGTTTTCCTAAAGATTTAATTCGAATTGCTGCGGATACGATTGGTCGCAGAAATACCGTCTTTCTAACGGTTTTTGTTAGTAATCCACGAGAAAGAGTGGGCGATTCGCTGGTGATGCGTGAACCGGTTGTCAATCGCATTGAAAAAATTGTCATCAACCCCGACTTACGTGTTCGAGGGAGATCCAGCGATACTATTGTGGACAAGGGTTATCACGTAGTTTACGGCAGCAAAGATTCCGTGTGGATTGCTCCGAGGGTGCTGACGGATGTGTTGGAGTTTACGGTTGGACAGCGCTATCGTGAGCAGCGAATAAAAAACACCTATCAGCATATCAATCGTTTGCGGATGTTTAGCAGCACGGAAATCAACTTTAGTCCGATGCCGGGCGACACCACGGGGCAATTGATGGTGGCCAATGTTTCCATGATTCCCCTGCCGCGAAGGAGTTTTACTTTTCAGGTGGAGGCATTAAATACGGCTGCTCAATTGGGTACTAACGCCAATATTACGTGGATCAATCGCAATGTGTTTGGCGGTGGGGAGAATTTGAATGTCCGCTTGCGTGGAGGTATCGAAAGTCAGGCTATTGGTGAATTGGCAACCGATCAGTTTTTCAATACCTTCGAATTGAGTTTGGAAGCTTCAATTATTTTCCCCCGTTTTCTTTTGCCTTTCCCTACCCGTGGATTTTTACCCAAACGCATGCAACCGCGATCACGGGTAAGTGTTTCCGCCGGTCGCCAAAGTAGGGTGGAATTTGACCGTATTCTTTACCGTGCGAGTTTGGGTTACCTCTGGCAAGAGGATCTGAATAAGAGCCATACCTTCGACTTGGTTGATTTGAATGTGGTGCAAATTAGTCAGTTGCGCGATGACTTTTTGGAAAACCTCAACTTTCTCTTTGGTTTTCGTAACACCTTTATTTCCTCCACTCGATACACCTACATTTTCAACAACCAATTGACCAGCAAAAAGCCGGTGCGATATTTTTTCCGTGGAATGGTGGAGGTGGCCGGAAACTTTTTGTCTGGTCTGGATGCTGTCCTTGATTTTCCCGAAGATTCCTTGGGAGCAGGGAATATTTTGGGCATTGGTTACGCCCAGTATTTTAAGCTCGAAGCCGATTTTCGTCAACTGTGGAACATTACCCCTAAGCAGGCATTGGTGTGGCGAGCCTTTGGTGGTTACACGCGCGCGTACGGTAATAGCATCGACCCGGTTTTTGGTTTTCAACCGCCGTTTGAAATGCGGTATTTTGCCGGAGGTAGCAACGATATTCGCGCCTTTTTGCCTTATCGTTTGGGGCCGGGAAACAACCCTCGAGCGAGCGAACTCTTCAATACCGCTCCTATTAAATTGTTAAGTAGCGTTGAATATCGTTTTCCAATACAGAATAGTTTTCGCGGGGCGTTGTTTTTAGATGCGGGAAATATTTTTTACGAAAATTTGCGTATGCCCAATGGCGGACGAGTGGCGGATGATTTGCCTGAATTTGTTCTGCGCTGGGAGACTTTCCTCTCCGCGATGGCGCTTGGTGGAGGAGTGGGGCTACGCTACGATTTTGGCTTTTTCGTAGTTCGCCTGGATGCGGCTTACCCACTTTATGATCCCTCGCAAGCCGCCAACGACCGCTGGGTAAGCTCCGGTTTTCGCTTCAGTAGAATTGTTTGGAACGTGGCTTTGGGGTATCCGTTTTAGGGTCTTGGAATCATAGGCGTTCAAATAAAAAAAGCGAGCGGTCATTTACGACCATTCGCTTTTTTGCAGATTCATGTTTGGTGATTATTTATCGGAAGCAAAAAACTTTACTATTCTAAGATTACCTCCTTGATTCACTCTAAGCAGGTACATTCCCGCAGCTTTGTTTTCGATTTGCAATTCAAAGCTCTCAGCCTCTTCCAATAGAATGTTTTCGGATTGAACTACTCTTCCTTGGATGTCCAAGACTTCAACAACGGCATTTCCCGACGTTAAAGATTGGATATAGGCGGTATTGCTATATACCCAAGCTTTCAGAATGTTTTCGTTCTTACCTTGAATAGCTTCCTCGATGGGTTGATTAGCTAAGCTCAAGGATTGGAAGTGCAAGATGAAGCGATTGTCCATTGTTTCATCATACTCAAAGCTAAACTCCCTTTGGGTTAAGTCATTCAAGGTGTTTTCCTTTAAGTCCTCTAAATACACATAGTATTGGTTATTGAGGTAAGATTGATTGAGCGTGATGGTGTACGATAAACCATTTTCAAAACCTTCTACACTGAGGGGAAGGCTTTTTACTCCGGCATAATTCGCATCGAAATTAATGGCGTTGATAGCGAGGATATGACCCAATGAATCTCTGGAAAACATATTTGGATGTTCTCCTCCATTTTTCATTTTATGGGCATCCCACTGAGGATCGTAGCCGTCAGTGGTTTCTGGAATAAAAGCAATTATCGTTTTATCGTTATTGGAAGGGTTTTGCGTTTCCTCAATATTGAGCACCAAACGGTCGTAACTTTCAGCCGGGCGGAGAAAGGCTGGAGGCGAAGCAGGAGTAGCTCCATTCGTATTAATTGCTAAAGGGAACGTTCCCGCGGCAGAAGATAAGTTTGTATTGGTTTGTATCCAAAACGATTGCAGGGGAGCAATTTCTGATTCGCCAGGGAGGCTTCCGCCAGCCCAAGATATGTATTGATTAGAACTAGGATTCCAAATATAGAAAGCGTTGTTTACACCGTTAGCTGGATTTATTCCTAGTGAACTAAAATCAAGAGCGCAGGTAAAAGTATTGCCAACGAGGTTCCATCCATCTTCACCACCTGTTCCATCTACGAAAGATACTGAGCTACTAGTGGCACTTTTTTCGGTAAAGAAAATTTCTGGGGAAACAGTAGTATTAGGAACACCACTAAACGAGATTTGGTATTCCTCGGAAGGGTCATCTAGTATTCCATTTGTGCCAAAGTAGGCTATGTAACCTTTGCCATCTTCCAGCAATACTCCCCCGTTGAGAACCTCCGAATAGTTGTACGCATCTGCGCCGGTGTCTGAGGCATTCCAACCAAAAAAGTTTCTAGCATTAGGATGAAAATCAGCGCTTATTCTGCCCGGACTGAAACTATCTGCGTATGTTTCCACAAAAGGATTAGCTAAATTATGCCAACCATTTCCATTTATGTGCATGGAAAACTCGACTAGCCCACCCTCTGAGTCACTATCACCAGCATCGTATTCGCCAAATTTTAGTTGTGCGTAATCAGTTGGAGAATTTGATTGCATAACGATGCGACCAAGGTTATCGAGTTTGTCATTTACAGTTACAGAATTTCCCGGTTCAATAATTAATTCGGCAGTTCTATCAATAAAAATGGTGTGGAATACGTAATCACCTTTAATACTTAGTTTTCTGTTTGGTGCGATACTAAATCTTGCTGTTCCATCTGTAAGGTTAGGTGCAACACCGTTTTCCCACTTTGTATTATCTGTAATATTGTCAGTTTCATCTCCATCCCAAATTAAGTCATTGGCGCTATTTGTGCCTAAATTCTCCCAAGC
The DNA here is from genome assembly GCA_051859825.1 of Schleiferiaceae bacterium. Classification (GTDB taxonomy): domain Bacteria; phylum Bacteroidota; class Bacteroidia; order Flavobacteriales; family Schleiferiaceae; genus CSBr16-58. The sequence continues at coordinate 5,069 of JBHYFA010000076.1, read as the reverse complement.
AAGATACGGAAAACCACCGTTGACACTACTTTGTATTTGCCAGATATCCCCAAAAAGCCAAGATTGGGCATAATTTTCTCTGTTTCGTAATTCAGCTTCAGTTCTACCAATTCCGTTATTGTTTGAGAAGATAGAAGAATTAGTATTGTAGTAGTCTAGATTATAATAGGAGTTAAAAAGAACATCAGTACTATCTGTTCTATTTAAATCAGGAACATCAAAACCGGCAATTGGGCCAAAATTTATATTATTTATATTGTTATTAGGACTACAGCTTCTACAATTTGTTACATCGATAACTACATTGTTGTAGCAATTCACGATTGCTGCCCCTTCAGATAAACATCCAGAAATACCTCCGATTCTTTCGAATTGATTTGTGTAATTAACATTTCCGTGATTGATTGAATCGTTTAAAACAATCGTGCAGTTTAAAGCATACGAGTTTTCTATTCTTCCTCGCTGCGTACAGCCTGCAATGCTGCCAAATTTTTGATTTGGATAGTTGTCACGTAAAGCGGCCTGACCTCTCACCAAACCTCTAACGCCCACTATGGTGGTGTTTTTTGCCACACAAGCCCGAATCATAGGGCGGTCTTGTACGTTTGCTGTGCCACCGAACTCACTATTATTGGCTCCTGCAATTGCACCTACAGTTCGAGTGCCTTCTACGTAACTGTTTTCAACTTTACAGTTTTCAACCGAAGTGCCGCTTAAGCCAAATACTCTTCCAACTACTACGCCAGTAGCATGCAAACCCTTAACAGTACAATTTACCATCACTAGATTTTTAACATAAATGGTTTGGTTTCTAGTAACTAGTTGCCCTACGCGCTTATCTAATTGCACAGTGGCTCCAACCACCCCAAACAAACCTGCTCCGTGACCACTATCTGCTTCAGTCAGTCTTTCGATCACCATATTGGAGATGGTATGTCCGCCGCCATCGTACCGCCCTTGGAATGATGTGGTATAGTTTCCGATGGGTTTCCAGCCTAAGCCTCCATTGATTGCATTAGAACCATCTAAATCAATATCTGCTGTTTGTTCAAAATAAATACCAATGCCCCAAGCAGAGGGATTTTCAGCAAGCCAAACTAAATTACCTACTGAGGATATTTGATAAGGTAAGCCTGATGTGCCATTGCCTGAGGGCGCTACTGGTGTAAACTGAGCGTGTACATTGACCGAAAAAAGCATAAGGCACACAAATGCCAAAAGATGATATGTGTTTTTCATATGTAAATAATTGTTTCTTACGTTGTCATATGAAATGTTCTTGTTAATTTTCATTGGAGTTTGTGAAGGCTACTACATGGACATTTCACAATATAAATCTTAATAGGGTTAGTCTTAGTCTTGAGATTTCTTACGGTACGAACCATATAGCGCACCGGCTGCAAGGAGCAATACCAATCCGCCATCTAAAGGCACCGGAATGCTCGGCGGAGCCGGTTGAGCAAAAAGGTGAAATGTGGGCCAGACTATTAATACGACCACTGCGAGAAAGACTTTTTTGAAATCAATAAGCTCCTTGGTTTTGATAGATTTCGACATAATTTAAGAAGGTTTGGTTTAATCGTGAAAAACATCTACAAATATACAACTTGTAGGTTTAATTTCAAAATGATTAATGTTACAATGCCGGAAACACACTCGCGCGAAAATCCAAGGAGTAGTCTTCAAGTTTATCAACCGCATTTTCTACGGAATACGCGCCAATGCTCTCCCTACGCAAACTGAATAAATATCCTCCGCATCCGGCTATTTTCCCGAAATCATGAGCCATACTGCGGATGTAGGTTCCTTTGCTACAATGAATGCGGAAATGCACGAACGGTAATTCAAGTGCGGTTATTTCAAAAGAATGAATGTGTACCTCGCGGGACTTTATCTCCACTTCCTGACCATCGCGCGCCTGAGTGTACATCTTTTTTCCGTCAACCTTGATGGCAGAAAAAATGGGTGGGTACTGTTGTATCGTACCCGTGAGCTTAGAGGCTATCTGCTCTACATCTTGAAGACTAAAGTCGGGCACTACACAGTGATTTTCCTCCGGCTTTTCCCTATCGTAGCAGGGGGTAGTAGCTCCGAGTTTGATGCTTCCGGTATAGACCTTATCTAAGCCCATAAACTGGTCAATCTCCTTGGTTTTTTTTCCGGTGAAAATGAGCAAAAGCCCGGTGGCTAACGGATCCAGCGTGCCGGCGTGGCCTACCTTTAGTTTCTTTATGCCCAACAATTTGTTGAGTCTCCAACGGATATGACTCACTACGGCAAACGAAGTTACACCGTAGGGCTTGTCGATAAGAAGCATTTTTCCTTGCTGATAGGGATGAAGGTCTTGCATGGGCGCAAAGGTAAGTCGTGCAAAAGCTTTGGCATCTTGCGCAATATGGGTTACTTTTGACCACTGAAAATTTTACAATCAAACGGCATGAGTACCCCTATCAATTTTAGCGAATTTAGCCCACTTTCTCGCGACCAATGGGAAGCGAAAATCTGCAAGGAGGTTGGCGTAGCGTCTTTGGAAGCCTTACAAGCAAAGGTTTCTGACCGACTAAATTTTTCGCCTTTAGTTGAAAATGCACCAACGAGTTATCACGCCCGTCAGACGGGAGATTGGGTGATTGTGCACCGCCAGTTTGATTTGGAAAATGCCGCCAAAGCCAATCAGGATATGATTAAGGCACTGGAAGGAGGCGCCAACGGTTTGTTTATCGATGCTAAAAAACCCGTGCAATGGGAAGTGCTCCTTCAGGGCATCGCCTTAGATTACATCCATCTTTTTGTGAAAACGCCCACGGATGATCCGGCTTTGTTGAATTATATTCGGGAGGAATACCCCAAAAAGCTTCCTTCGGTGTACATCATTCAACCTACGCCTACCAGAGGTTTCGCTGCTGCGGGTATAGATGGAAGAGAATTAGCCGATCACGCGGTTGATCCGGAAAGGGCTTTGGGTTGCCTACTGGCTCAGGCCTACGAAAAACTGCACGGTGGAGTACCGGCATCGGAAATTTGGTTTACCCTCGGTACACGTGGACACTATTTCCTTGACATCGTGCAAGTTCGCGCGCTGCGTTCGCTGTGGTCGTTTTTATTGAAAACCCTAAGTATGAAGGAAGTTCCAGCGTACATCTACGTGGAAAGTACCCTGCGCAACAAGCATTCGGACGACGTGTATTCCAATATGCTACGTAATACTGCCGAAGGAATGGGCGCCGTAGTTGGTGGAGCCGATGCACTCTGTTTGGTCCCACACAGTATTCCGCTGGAACAAAACGACCCCTTTGGTCAGCGTATCAGTCGCAATGCGCAACTCATTTTCCGCTACGAAGCCCATCTGGATAAGCACTTAGATCCCGCCAGTGGAAGTCCGTTTTTCGAAAAACTCACACACGACCTAGCGGACGCTGCCTGGCGAAGCTTTAAGGAAATCGAAGCTGTTGGCGGTTGGGATGCCTACGTGTCGTCCCCGGCTTACAAAAATCTATTGTCTGAAGCGAAAAAGAGGGAAGAAGATCAAGTTGCTTCCGGCGACTTGAAGCGTGTGGGACACAATGTGTATCGCCAGAGTTAAACTGACCCTTATCATAGATTTTTTCCATAGCATTAGGGAACTTTGCAAGCCTAAAAATCCCTTGTAGATGGAAAGTGTTAATTGGAAAAAATATAACCGCCCGGTTCCTCGTTATACCTCTTACCCAACGGTTCCCGATTGGAATACTGAATTGTTTGACTTTGAAGAGGCTAAGCAGCGCCTGTCCATAGCAACGGCAGAAACGGGTGGTTTTGCCTTGTATATTCATTTACCTTTTTGTGAAAGTCTGTGTACCTATTGCGGGTGCAACAAGCGAATCACCAAGAATCATTTGGTGGAGCGTCCGTATATCAATTCGGTAATCAAAGAGTTTGAACACTACCGCGCTCACATTGCTCCGGAAGCTCAACTAACGGGTATCCATCTCGGTGGAGGTACGCCAACATTTTTCTCACCCGAAAACTTGCGATTTCTTCTGGAAAATATTCTCACGCATCCTCATGTTTCTCCCGGAGAAATGTACAGTTTTGAGGCCCACCCGGCCAATACTACAAGAGAGCATTTGCAAACTTTGTATGATTTGGGTTTCCGCCGCCTCAGCTTGGGCGTTCAGGATTTTGACCCCAAAGTTCAGGAGGCCATTCATCGCTTTCAGACTGTGGAAGACGTGCGCCGCGTGATGGATCAGGCGCGGGAGATAGGTTATTCTTCTATCAACTTCGATTTGATTTACGGATTGCCCTTCCAAAGCGAAGAGAGTTTTGCCAAAACCTTGGAACAAACCATCGCCTTGCGTCCCGACCGATTGGCGTATTACTCCTACGCCCACGTGCCTTGGACGAGTCCGGGACAACGTGCCTACGACGAAAAAGACCTGCCGGATGCGGCCACCAAACTCGCGCTGCATCATCTGGGAAGGAAAGCCTTTTTGCAGGCGGGCTATGCCGATATAGGTATGGATCATTTTGCCTTTCCCAACGACGGGATGTTTCGCGACCGCGAGGAGGCTAATCTCCACCGAAACTTTATGGGCTACACCCACGCGCGGGAAAAAGTACTCCTTGGCTTAGGCACCTCATCTATTTCTGATGTTGGTGACGCTTTCTGGCAGAATGAAAAGAAAAATGAAGATTATCAAGCCCGTCTCCGTAAAGAAGATTTACCCGTAATCAAAGGCCATCTTCTAAGTGAAAGTGAAAAAGAGCACCGAAGTATCATCCAAGCGATTTCTTGCTATCGCGAGGCTGAGTGGAGTGCGGCGGTCGAACATTTTCTTGAAGAATCGGGAAGGAAAGAAGTCTTGGAAGACATGCGAGCCGATGGCTTGGTTGAACTCGGTTATCGTAGCTTGAAGCTTACGGCACACGGAACGACTTTCTTGCGTAATGTGTGTTCGGTTTTTGATGTGTATTATGCGATTTTGGGGGAGGTTCGCCTCCAGCGCAGCAGCCAATCTATATAGTGGCTGGCTATAAAGTCCGATGACGGCGTTATGCTCATCTGAAAATCAGGTCATCCCGACAAA
>JBHYFA010000075.1:0-13020 GCA_051859825.1 Schleiferiaceae bacterium | reverse complement strand
ATCCTTTACCGGTTTACCAAACGATTAGAAAAAACATCGAATCAGGTAAAATTGAGAGTATATATTTTTTTGGAGGAGAAGAGTTGTATTTTGGCGACCGATTGGCAGATTTACTACAAGAAAAGGTGGTGGATCCGAGCATGAAGGATTTCAATGAAATCATTCTTTACGGAGCAGACGCCACTGACGGAGCGGTGGTTGAAGCCTGCATGCAGTTCCCAATGATGGCGGATAAAACTCTTGTGATTCTGAGAGAAGCTAGCAAACTGAAAAGCTGGGACAAACTTATTCCTTACCTTAAAAATCCACAACCTACCACCGTGCTTGTAATTGTACATCCCGGAAAACTCGATGGTCGCAAAGAGATTTCCAAAGTGATGAAAAAACAAGCTAAGGTTTACTTTGAAGTTGGCGAACTGTACGAAAATAAACTCTCTGAATTCATTGAATTTCGTTTGCGCGAAATGCAGCGAAAAGCCTCACCCGAGAGCGTGAAAATACTCTGTGAGTTTTTGGGGAGCGATTTACACCGTATCGATAATGAGCTCAAGAAGTTGGTAAACAACATTAATGAAAATGATGTTATAACCCCAGAAATTATCGAAGAATTTGTTGGCATCAGCAAAATCTATAATCCTTTTGAATTTAGTAGAGCCATTCTCATGCGCGACGTACCAAAAGCCCATAGCATAGCCAAAGTATTTGAAGCCAATCCTAAATTGGGTTCAATTTTATCATTGGTTCCCCTACTGTACAGCTATTTTTCTAAATTGCTAATTTTACATGCCGGAAAAATCAATCAGGCTAATGAAGCTGCGAAAGCCATTGGAATTTCCCCCTATTTCGTTGGTGATTACTTAATGGGCAAGCAAAAGTATAGTTATGCAGACACCCTTAAAGCCATTACCATCTTAAGGAAGTTCGATGGCTACTCTAAAGGCATCGGAGGCAATGCAAATCCTCGATTACTCACCCAACTCGTATGTGAAATAGCCATGTAGATTGGGTTTTTAAGCTCGATTTTTAGTGTATATTTGGCGACTTATTTAAAAACTTTACAAACACATCCATGACGGAACGCTACTCCCACCCCATCGTTCTTCTACTTCTTTTTTTCTCAAGTGCATTTGTCAGCTTAAATGCCCAGTCGGATGAGCCCACGCGTCTAAGAGGTTCCATACTCGATGCCGACGACCGCAGCGCCCTTTCTTTTGTAACCGTGGTCATAATGGAAACCAAAGCCAGCACCCTGAGTAATGCCGATGGTTTTTACGTGTTTAACCAATTAGAGCCCGGTACGTATACCGTAGTAGTAGAATCATTTGGCTACCAAAAATTTGAAAAGAAGATAAAGATTAATGAAGGTCGTACCGAGCAGTTGAATATTTTCTTAACACGCTCAACCGAATCTCTCAAGGCAGTTGATGTTCTTACGAGTCGTCAAGAAGCCCGTACCAAAGTACAAACGGCTAGGGTTCAACTTTCCGTAAAAGACATTAAGGAGTTTTCCGTTGGTGGAGATGCCGACGTAGTTCGCGCTATGCAGGTAATTCCGGGCGTAGTAACAACGGGTGACCAAGGAACACAGCTCTACATTCGCGGTGGTTTACCTATTCAAAATCTCGTTCTACTCGACAACATGCAGATTTTCAACCCCTTCCACTCCATCGGGTTTTATTCAGTATTCGATCCAGATTTGGTACGGGTGGTTGATGTGTACTCCGCCAGTTTTGGTGCGGAATACGGGAGTAGAAATTCAGCGGTTATGGATGTTCGTTATCGAGAAGGAAATAGACAGCACCTTTCTGGTAAAGTACAAGCCTCAACATTCGTAGGAAAAGCAATTCTTGAAGGTCCTCTTGGCCCCAAAGACAAAGACGGATTTTCAAATTTATCATTCATCGCTTCGGCTAAATCTTCCTATCTAGATCGCACCGCTCCCATTCTCTATCCTCACGTAGAAAGTCAGTTCGACGGTTTACCATTTGTTTTCAATGACTTCTACGCCAAATTGACCAATACCATTGATGGTGGCTCTAAAGCAAGTATTTTCGGTTTTCGCTTTGATGACCGAGTAACCTTCCAGCCAAATAGTACGGTAGGATGGGTTTCGACCGGTGGTGGAATGGATATGCGATTGATTCCTCCCGGTTCTACCACCATTATTGATGTTTCCTTCGGATATTCTGAATATACCATTGATGCGGAATTCAATGACGGTGCACCCAGACAAAGTTCCATTAACGGATTTAATGGTGGCTTTGATTTAACCACCTTCGTTGGTGAAAATGATGAGGTTAAATACGGTATTCAAGCATTAGGGTACGGAACCAATTACAATTTCGTAAACCCTGTGGGACGTAGATTTGAAAATAACGCAAACTCTACTGAACTCGGTCTATACTTCAAATACCGCATCAATCGCAATAGATTTATTATTGATCCGGGTATTCGTGTTCAGTACTACGCAACCTTAGGAGAAACCTCTATTGAACCAAGAATTGGTGCCAAATATCTTCTCAACGAAAGCATTCGTATTAAAGCTTCTGCGGGTACCTTTAGTCAAAATCTCGTAGCCGCACTTTCCGATCGTGAAGTGGTTAACCTTTTTTACGGTTTTTTAGACGGTAATGTGAGTTTGCCTAGTGAATTCCGTGGCGAAGAAAATACCGGAAGAAGGCAAACAGCTCAACATGCCGTTCTGGGTGTTGAAATGGATTTGAATAGCAACCTCAGTTTGACTGTAGAAGGTTACTACAAATATTTTGGTAGAATTACCAATGTAAACCGCAACAAAATATTCGAAAATAACGAAGAGAATGCCAATCAACCAGAAATTCTACGTCGTGACTTCCTTATAGAGCGCGGAGATGCTTATGGCGTTGACGTTTTACTTCAAGGAAACTGGGATAAGTTTAGTCTTTGGATGGGATATTCCTACGCCTTTGTAAACCGCGACGACGGGGTTATTGAATATCCTCCCATCTTCGACCGTCGTCATAACCTCAACCTTTTGGGAAGTTACGAATTTGGTAAAAATAACCGTTGGAAAGCTTCTTTCCGCTACAACTTTGGTACTGGTTTCCCATTTACTCCTACAGTGGGTAATTATCCGTCATTACCTTTTACCGATAATTTTGGACGACCGCAGCCAACATTCGATCCTACTGTAGAAAACGGAAATTTAGGCGTCATCTTTGGCGATGTAAATTCAGCCCGCCTCCCCTACTACCACCGTTTTGATGCCGGTATTGATTACACTTGGAAAATTTCTAAACGTCAAACCTTTGAAGTGAACATTGGTGTAACCAACATGCTGAACCGAGAAAACATTTTCTACTTCGACCGCAACAGCTTTGAACGTATCGACCAGCTTCCAATTCTACCTACAGCTGGCGTATCCTACACTTTCTAAATCCTCATTTTCATGACCGATATTGAAATTGCCCGCTCCGTACGCCCCCAAGCCATTGAAGATATTGCCGGTAAATTAGGGCTTGGTAAACTAGACTTCATTCCTTACGGTCACGATAAAGCTAAACTTCCTCTTTCGCACATCAACGATAATCCCCAGGGAAAACTCATTCTGGTTACCGCCATTTCTCCCACTCCAGCTGGTGAAGGCAAAACAACGGTTTCCATCGGATTGACTCAGGGTTTGGCAAAAATTGGTAAAAAAACGGTGGCCGTACTCCGTGAGCCGTCATTGGGCCCCGTTTTCGGAATGAAAGGTGGCGCTGCTGGTGGAGGCTACTCCCAGGTTATCCCTATGGAAGACATCAACTTGCACTTCACGGGTGATTTCTCCGCCATTGAAAAGGCGCATAACCTCCTCTCTGCCCTCATCGACAATAATATTCAAGCCAAAAACAACAATCTCGGCATTGATCCGCGCACGGTTACCTGGAAACGTGTGATGGATATGAACGACCGAGCCTTACGGCAAATCATTGTAGGTATAGGTGGCACACCCAACGGAATCATGCGTGAAACCGGCTTCGATATCACCGCCGCCTCTGAAATTATGGCTATACTTTGCTTAGCCAAAGATCGAACGGATCTCAAGCGACGCATTGGAAACATTTTCGTGGGCTATACCTACGACAAAAAACCCGTTTTCGCTCGCGACCTCAATGCTCAGGGAGCCATGGCCGCTTTGCTTAAAGACGCCGTGATGCCCAACTTGGTGCAAACCCTCGAAGGCGTGCCTGCCATTCTTCACGGTGGGCCATTTGCCAATATCGCTCAGGGAACCAACTCCATCATCGCTACGAAAATGGGCATGTCTCTGGCCGATTACGCCGTAACCGAAGCAGGATTTGGCGCTGATTTAGGAGCGGAGAAATTTCTAAACATAAAATGTCGTGAGGCTGGCTTTGCACCCTCGGCAGTTGTGGTGGTTGCCACCGTTCGCGCCCTCAAATTCCACGGAGGTGTAGCCGTTGCTGATTTGCAAACACCCAACGTAGAAGCCCTGAAACGCGGAATGGTGAATTTGGAAAAACATATTGAGAATATCCGTCAATTCGGGTACAATCCCGTAGTGGCCATCAACTCCTTTATTAAAGACACCCCGGAAGAGACCCAAGCCATCATTGATTTTTGCGCGCAAATGGGCGTAAAAGCAGCCAACGCCGAAATCTGGGCGAAAGGCGGTGATGGAGGAAAAGATTTGGCAGAAAAGGTTGTGGCGGAGATAGATGCTTATGATAATGCCTTCAAACCACTCTATCAGCTTGAGCAGAGCGTAAAAGAAAAAATTGAGAACATTTGTAAAAAAATCTATGGGGCTAGTAGCATCAGTTTTGGCAAAAGCGCCCTCTTGGCTTTGAAAAAAATTCAAAATTTAGAGCTCGAACATCTCCCCGTTTGTATGGCGAAAACGCAGTACAGTTTTTCCGATGACCCCAAAAAACTCGGGCGACCCACCGATTTTGAAATCCACATTCGCGATTTAGAAATTGCTGCTGGAGCAGGATTCATCGTAGCCATCACCGGAGATATGATGCGCATGCCGGGATTACCGTCCACGCCCGCAGCGGTGAATATCGACATTGATGACGATGGGGTAATCAGCGGGTTATTTTAGGAAGTCGGACTTGTTGTGCGCCGCTCTGCGCAACTTATCATTTAACGCCTTTCCCAGACTTTCCTCGGGAAACCAAGTCGCGAATATTTGGTTAACGCCGTGGTCATCATCCAACTGATGAAGGAATCTGAAAAAATTGGCCGCCGCTTCGATGAGATTTTTTGATGGTGAAAGGTCAAACACCCCTACCCCTTCGGGCTTTTTTTCGAGACCAAACCCCAAGATAGCTGATTGGGGCGGAAATTCCTGCTTTGCTAAATCATCCACCACGAATAAGGGCGTACGTGGGGCGTAGTGAACATCAACATTTCCCGGAGCTGAAGGACGTGAGCTCGAAACAGTTGCTTCTACCGGAGTATATCCCAAAACCGCACTAATGCGCTCCACTTCCAAAGCTCCTTTACGCAGAATTTGTACGGGCTCTATCGTGCAGTCCACAATGGTAGATTCTAAACCATGCACACAATCGCCCCCATCCAAGAGGTAAGCCACTTCTTCACCAAACTGCTTTTGGACGTGCTGTGGTGAGGTCGGACTGATATAACCAAACACATTTGCCGAAGGCGCAGCAAGCGGAAATGCCAAATGCCCTAATAATTCTTGCAGTACCGGATGCGCGGGGATGCGCACGCCCACGGTGGGTAATCCGCTAGTCACTAAATCTGGAATACGATGGTTGCGACGTAGTAAACACGTAATTGGTCCCGGCGAAAATGCTTCCAGCAACATCCTTGCGGCTGGTGTAATTTCCAGTACGAAATTTTTTAGTTGCTCAAGAGAAGAGAAATGCACAATCAGAGGATCGAAGAAGGGACGTTTTTTCGCGGCGAAAATCTTCGCTACCACCTCTTCTTGGGTTGCGTTACCGGCAAGGCCATAGACCGTTTCCGTAGGAACTGCGACAAGGTCTCCCGCCATCAAAGCTTTCCTGGCACGTTCGATATCGGCTCCTTGTTCCATTAGCGAATACGATCGGCAGAGCGCACGAGTTTCTCGTCTTTTTGAATATTTCTATTGGCTACCGAGAGTAGAATTACGTGCAGCATAGGCAGAATTCCGGTGGTACCCGTCGTATAATTATCCGCAGAAAACACCTTATACACGATGTAAACGGTGAGTCCGAGGTTCACCAGCATGTTCAGTCGGTTCATAACAAACTGCGACTTACGATTTTTAAAGTTCAATAAACTCAGAAAGGCCAAAAACATTGTCACGAAAAAGAAAATGGCCACGAAAAGATTAGAGGCCAGCATCATGCTACTGCCTTCAAAATAAAATAGCGGGAAAAACCAGGAAACAACGCCACTGGTAATCACTACTATTGCGAGGTATAAAGATTGAACTCTTTGAATCATCGGTAGGGAAATTATAAAGTGCAAATATCGAATATGAGAAGCTAGTGGGAAAGAGGTTTTTTGATAATCATCCATACCCCTACGGGGTTGTTTGGTGGTGGTTTGCAATAGTGGTCCACCCCTACTACGGGGTTTGTGGTGAATTCATTATTAACCGTATTATCACTAATCAATAGGGATGTGAATGATTTCTAGCCCTTATTAATCGGCAATCTTCCTTCCGAAACCTTTTCTCAAAGAAAACTCGTATAAACGGTCACGCCATCTATATTTGCGAATTGTAAATCAAGAAGGAAAAATAAACCGATAGAAAATGAAAAAACTCAATCTCGCTTTAATATTGATTCTAGGGTTCGTGTTTGCCTGTAAAAAAGACGATAACGGTAATGGATCAAATGGAAACACCAACGGCACATCATCGGAAATAATAAAGGATATTGACGGGAATGTTTACACATCAATTGTTATTGTAGATACCGAATGGATGGTAGAAAACTTGAAAACCACGAGGTATTGTAATGGTGACGAAATACGAAATCTTACTAGTGACACGGAGTGGAGTGACCCTGAAGCAACTGGGTCTGCCGGTGCGTGGTCATACTACAACAACGATAGCTCTTATAATGAACCTTATGGCAAACTATACAATTGGTTTGCAGTTAATGATCAAAGAGGTGTTTGTCCGTGTGGATGGCGTGTACCAAGTATTACTGAATGGATTCAATTAATTAGAGTCTGTCCATAAAGTCAAAGTGGCTGCTCTAGAAAGTTCGAGAGCGAGGCTTGCGATAATTGAAAATCAAGGAGTTTACTGAAGTAAATGACTGGATTTTCAATTGAGCATAACGAAGCTATCGGACTTTATAGACAGCCACTAATTAGAGAATTTGGCAGTGACAGTATAGCTGGCGGGAAGTTAAAAGTTCCTGGAACAGATTTTTGGGCGACACCCAATCTTGGTGCTACCAACGAAAGTGGATTTAGTGGGTTACCTGGCGGATACCGAGATCAAAATGGAACATTTGACTCTATTCACTTCAGCGGCTATTGGTGGGATGCTTTGATGAATGTAGGTGCCATTAATAATCTAAGTCATGTGATAAGGCACAACACAATTGAAGTAGAATCTCCCCAGATAAATAAAAAGTGGGGGCTATCTGTGCGATGCGTTAGAGACAAATAGCTGTGTTGAGTTGTTTTTGACAAAGGACTATAAGTCATTAAAACTTGTGAAAATTACACGTTTTAATGATTTTGATGATTTCAAGGAGCGCGGATGCAGGGATGTGGGGAATAATTTTTCTGTTAATACTTGATTATCAGTTTGACTTTACTTTTTGTGCCCCATTGACGTTTGATGACCAGCCTTATATGAAACCGGAAAGCAGCGTCTGAAAACAAAACCGGAATATCTCAACAAAAGGCAAGCAACGCCGTCCTCCATCATCACCGCTACCGAAGAGCTTGTCCCGTCATAAAACGGGATACCGTTCAACATCGCTTTCATCGTTGGCTCTTCGAGCCCGACGGAAGCTTAGCTGTTGGTAGCTGGTGTTCTTGTCCACAGTCCTTGTAAACCATTGTCTATGTTGAGTTTTCGAGCTATTGTCAAGCTGCTCTTTTGTCCGTGGTGGGTTGAGAGTAGGAGTATTTTTTATTTTTCAGAAGGGTCGGGAAAATTTTTTAATTCAATTTTGTCTGGGTGGGAGAGGTGGAAGCTCTTTTGCAATTTTTGGTCTGTGGGTTGGCTCGTGCGAATTGCAAATGTGCTTTTCAAATACCCTATTAAACTGTCTACGATGGTCAGTATATCCCCAAATGTCAGCACGTTTGTAAACAACGATTGTGTCAGGCGTTATAAGTTCAATGTCTTTGTTTTTGAAAAACCCTTGAGGCCACAAAGCATAGTTATTTTGATAAGGTTTAAATCCATTGGTCAATTTCCCGGCTTCAAAATCTTCAAAAGTCAGGTAAATTCCTGATTTTTGGTAGTTCTGAGCGGAAATATATAGGGCATAAAAAAGAATTGCAAAGCAAAACTAAAGTTCTCATAGAAAGTGTATTAGAAAATAAAACCAAATCCTACTTCAAATCTATTTCCTTCAATACTGCCATCAGCTAAAGGAGCTTTGTTATTCCTGAATTGATAGTTTGTTTTTACTACTACATTTCTTCTTGTGTTAAAATTAGCACCGATGGTAATTGCAGTTAAGTCGCTCTGGAAAATGGGTTCGCTCGTTAAACTTTCATCTATCATATTATGTGTGTTTAATCGTTCATAACGTATAAATACAGGCAGCTTGATTTCACTACTCCTAACCAAAAAGTTCTTTTTGTCATTCGTAGATTTGCGATTTCTTCTAAGTAATGGCCAAATATTATATCCTACTTCGCTATAATATCCATAAACATTCCTACCTAAAACTTGTCCTACATTATTTACCGAAGCTTGACGAGTAATTTCAAAAAGACCTTGTGTATTATCTGAACCACCAATTGCTCCAAGAGCCATAAAAGACCAATTTTTATATTCACTCCGAACATAAGAACTCAAGAGGTAGGTATTGGAGCTTACGCTTGCTTTTCCTATTTTAGAATAAAAACCATTTAACGCCAATTCAGTATTTTTCAACCCCGTATATTTCAAACTTGAATTGGCAGTGAACCCCTCAAAATTAAGCCTTAACGCATCTGCTCTTCCTCTTCTAATCCAGGTTGCCCCTCTTAAATATGTTGGGTCTAATCCTTGATATAATGAAGCAGACCATTTTAGATTTTTGTTGATTTTTCCATAGGTCATTATTCCTAAATCAATCCAAGTTGAAGGGATGATAATTCGCTCAACCTCAGGACGATTTACGGTATAAAACATAACAGGCTCATCACTGTTGTTAATATACCCTATTTGAGCTTGATGTGTGCCAATTCTAAGACTAAACTTCTCACTAAATAAGAAATCGGCAAATACTTCCGGTTGAAACTCAAAGTGCCTTTCATTTCTTCCATCATTCATATATTCAGCAAAAATTTCCGCGTATAATACAAGCCACTTTTTGGGCTTGTATGCTGCATAAGCAACAAAACGTTGCATATTGGTCATATATAGTTCTAAATCTTCGCTCTGAGTGTTTTTTGCACCTTGATAGTTGATGTAATTTGATTCTCCAAAACCTGAGATAGTAAACTTTGAGTCTGAAAAATAAATTTTAGAAGCGGCTATTGGTAACCCTGATTGCGTTTCATAGGTAAGGGTATCTACTATCTTTTTATTCTCTTGTGCATTTACATTGAAATAAAAAATTGTAACAAGAAAAATTGATATTGAATATTTTGTCATTTTTGAAATCCGTTTATTGAGTGCAAAACTCTTTACAACGACCTTAAAAAGACCTTAAAGGCAATAAAATTTAGCTTAGTAAAAAAATAAAAATAGAAAGGTCTGAATTTCATTCCCTCAATTTTATTGTATTCCAATGCACTAAATGGAATTTTGATGTATCCAAAAGTAGAGAAAAGTGTTTTCAGGAGTTTGTCCGTTATAGTCTTTAAGCCAACTTTCAATCAGGTTTTTGCCCAATAATTCAGGTCTGTACTTGGCGTATGGGGACGGATGAAATGAAAATTTCAATCTGAACTTCTGTTCTCTCCACGCCAACTCCTGACCAATTACAAAAGAAGCACCCACTATATTAGCTAATTGGTCTCCCCAGGAAAAACCCCAATCATTGGAGAAGCCATCAAAAATTTCAACACCTGTAAGATATATCAGTCCCGATACGCCACCTTGCCAGATTGCTTTTTTATCACTTACACCGCCCGCCTAAGCGCATTAATCCCATCCTCACCCATTTGATATGCCGTTGTAATATGCCCGATTTTATCCATTTGAAGCCAATGCTTATTATCATTATGGAATCTGAAATGAGATAATCCGCTTTGTTTGTACCAGAGATGATATAGGCCAATGTAGCTGAGTGTATATCCCGTGCCATAACTGATATAAACAGCCTTCTTTCTTTTACTATTAAGGGTGTCGCTTGGCGTGAGAAGAGTGGATTGTGAAAAACCTGATGTAGCTGCAAAAACACAGAGGATTGAGGCACAAAGAACATTTCTAAATGGATTCATTATCCGTAAAGAATTGTGCTTAAGTCTTAAAAAACCTTAAAGCAGATAAAATTTAACTTAAAGGGAAATTAAGTTCAAAGACATTGATGTTTAAGCTGGGGGTTGAATAAGTGATAGTAGCTGAATTAAGTTCCATAATTTTTTTCGTTAAAACCAAACCAAGCCCAAAACCGATTTTACCCTCACTATTTTTTCCCCTGAAAAAGTGATTGAACAGAAAATTTTCTTCTGCTGTAGATATAGTGTTACCGGAATTTATGATTTGAATTTTTAAATTGTTGCTATCGGAGCAATCAATTTTTATTTCGGCTTTTGAATTGTTACTGTATGAAACACAGTTGGACAGTAAATTCTGAACGGCTTGCCTGATAAGAATTGGGTTGAGATTGATTATAAGCCTGTTTTCGTTTATTTCATCAGGAATATAATTTACTTCAAAATGAAAATCAGGGTAAATGGCATTGAGTTCTTCAATCACATCAAAAATCAATTCATCAATTCGTAAAGCTTGTTTTTGGATTTGCTGACCAGATTCAATTTTTGAAATTTCAAGTAACACACTAATTATACTGCCCAAAGATTTTGCTTTGATAATTTGGTTATCAATTTCAGGTTTAACATCTTCAATACTGGAAAAATTCTTTATCCTTTCAAGTTCCGATACCAATACCGAAATGGGTGTTTTCAATTGGTGGGAAATATGGTGAATCGTATGCTTTTGAAATACAAATGCTTCATTTGTTCTTTTGATTAACTCGTTAAATCTTTGAGTTAATTGATTTAATTCGTAGGAAGATGTTTCTATCGTTAGTTCTTCAACTTTTTCTTTACTAATGTCATATTTGTTAAGGTTGTCCGCAAACTCTGTAATTGGTTTGGAAATTTTATTGGAAAGAAACCGGGAAATGAGGATAACAACTATTGTAATGAATAGAAATATTCCGATTAGCACATTCCTCAAAAAATACATTTTACTGTATCCTAAGGCGTCATAAGCCTTACTGATAGCATAATAGCTTTGACTGTTTCTTTCCACATAAACGCCTATCAGGTCATAATTATCTTCTTTGGTTTCTATCCATTTTTTGGATGGAGAAAGTTTGTTGAGGATGCTTTCTGCTGCTACTACATCTAAGCTGTCTAAACTGGCGAAAATCAGGTTTTTATTTGAATCATAAACAAGCAGCTTTTCATCATAAAAATCATTGATGTCCTGTTGGTCTATCAAATAAGAAATAGTTGCACTTTCTCGTTTAAATTTTTCAATCAGTTTAATTGTGGTATGAATTTTTTCGTTTTGATGTTGTTGAAATTCTTCCTCCCGATATTCAGAAAACAAAATGTAAATAATGGTTAATGAAATTGCTGTGAGGACAATTACTGTGGTAGAAAAATAAAGAAGTATTTTGTTTCCTATTTTAATTTTACATCAAGGTAGTAGCCAAAACCTACTTTTGTTTTGATAGTGTTTTTCTTGAATGGTTTATCCAATTTATTGCGTAGAAAGTTGATATAAACTTCAATAGTATTGGTATTGGCATCAAATGAACTTCCCCAAATTTCTTTCACCAAATCCGCTTTTGAAACAATTTCTCCTGGTCGTTGAATTAATTTTAAAAGTATTTGATACTCTCTTGGGGTTAAAACAATTTCATCATTCTTCCTGAATACTTTTTTAGTCGAATCATTCAGCGTAATATCATCAAAGGTAAAAACAGGTTCAGTTGAATGTAAATTCTGTCCTTTTCTTTTGATTAAGGCGTTTACTCTTATCAGTAATTCCTTCATAAAAAAAGGCTTTGTTAAGTAGTCGTCTGCACCACAGTCAAACCCCTCAACTTTGTCTTCCAATTCACTGAACGCTGTCAGCATAATTACGGGAGTTGAGATGTTGTTATTTCTGAAATTTTTGCACAATTCAAATCCGTTTTTGCCCGGCAAGTTAATGTCAAGAATTATGCAATCAAATTGCTCTCTTTTGATAGTTCGTTCTGCCAGCGACCCGTCAAAAAGTGTCATTGCTTCAAAACCTTCCGCTTTGAGCGCTTCACTTATATTCTTGTTTAGTGTATGGTCGTCCTCAATTATTAAAACCTTCATAAATGCAAAACTACTGATTTAGATGATTATTGTTTCCTGTGCGGTGGCAAAAGATGGCTCTTTGGGTTTTGTGAAGCGTTGGCTTGTGTGTCGGGCAAAAACCAATGTGCCATTTGCGGGACGGCATAAAATAAATGTGCGGTGGGGAAAATAAAAAATATAGAAGGGTCGGCAATGAGTGTCGGCTTACCCGTTGTCCGCTTGTTGTATCGTTAATATGTCCTTGTCCACTTGTCAAAATGGTTTACTTTTTCTGTTTTTGTCCGTCCGTTTGTCGTTGCACGGTCGTCTGTTACACTTGCTGCTAACGTTTTGCGTGTATGTGCAGTAGCGGATTAGAAGCACTTT
>JBHYFA010000074.1:0-13070 GCA_051859825.1 Schleiferiaceae bacterium | reverse complement strand
AGATTGGCGGTTGGCCGTGAAAAAACTCGCGTTATTTGATTCTTTCCCGGTAGTCAAGCGGGAGATCAGCATCAGCAAAGAAAAATACCCAACCAGTACAATTAAGGCTATCCACATGAGGAAAATTTAATCGATGATGAGTTTGGGTTTTTCGCTTTCAGACTCATCGCTCACGGGATAAATAATTTTTTGGTTTAGTTCAGAATCGAGCTTAACCCAAATAAAGGATTGATTAACAAATGCTCCCGCACCCGCAGGCTTGAAAGAAAAGTATGTATGAAGCGGCTCAATAGGTTCCTCCCTACCCGCAATTTTATTGAGAAAAAAGAAGCCTACATCAAAACCTTGTTGAGCAAATTTATCGGGGAATCGCTGATAATCATTTTGATATCGAGAAATAAAGCTTTTGGCGTGCGGGTTATCCATTCTAAAGAAATTGGCTTCCGCTCGTGTCGCTTCCAGCGTCCCTAGAAGTCTGGCCTCAATGGTAGGTGAATAAAGCGTTTTGTTGGAAACGAATAGCTGAATATCCTCTCTTCGGGTTGAGCGAAGTCCGTTGATGGTGGAGTTGACAAACACCTTAGACTCTCCCAGCAGAATAATAATCAATTTTTCCTGATTGTATTCGGGGAGAACAGAATGCACACCACCTCTAGTACTAGGATCCTTATGAACGGAGACTTCCATACCGGATTCCCGAATCTCCGATGCGAGCGACTCTGCTTCGTAGCTTAGCAATGAATCGTTTTGGTGGATAATAAGCACTTGAGATTTTGGGTAAAGCGAGGGGACAAGCTCAGTCAATTCCTGATATTCTGATTTATCATCAGGGATGCATTTAAACACATTGGGGTATGCTAAGACCTCAGACTGTCTGCTCAGTGGTGAAACCACAATAGTGCTATTTCCTCTTTTACGCATACCGCCCACAACCTCACTTAATTCTCTGTAAAAAAATGGTCCAATAACCAAATCCATGGTATCGAGCGTGGCGTACATGGCCTCTGATCTCTCTTTATCACTGAAAACAATTACGGAAACCTGAGTACCAGACCGGTTTAAACTGTCGAGCGCCACTTGAAGACCGGAGAAGAAACCCAGACTTACTCTATTGTTGTTTACCCATCGTTTTTTCCAATCAGGACGATTGGGTTCACTGACATCATCGAGCGGAAGAAATACGGCCACGCGGATAACTTTTCCCTTGGGATAAGCTTTTTCTAAAGAATACAAAGTAGAATCGGCTTTTACTTCTTGACCACTTTTGCCTACGAGGGGAATCAACAGCATTCTACCGGGAACAAGTCCTTCGTTCAAGCGCGGATTAAATCGCTCTAACTCTTGTTGAGTGAGGGAAAAAGTTGAAAGAATATCGCGCAATTTATCTCCTTCGCGAATTCGGTAAAGCGTAAACGGCTGTCGGATATTGGTATCTGGCTGCTGCACTACAGATTCTAGTTTACGAATCTTAAGCCGCATACCTTCCTTCAACCCATCGGCAAGCTCAGGATTTAGAGCTTCAAGTTGGTTGCTGGTTACACCATAGGTTCTCGATAAACTATACATCGTTTCACCAGCCTCCACAACATGAATAAAGTACTTTGCTTCTTCAACGGAAACTTCTTCGATTTGACGAATAGGCTTTTCATCAGTGGCTAATTTTTCTTCTATGGGAGACCTTTTAGGAAATTTTGGAATGCGCAGTGTCATTCCGGCTTTCAGACCTTCTTCTGCAAGTTTGGGGTTATTTGACAGCAGCAAATCTTGAGAAACTCCGTATTGTCGAGTAATTCCAAACATCGTTTCGCCTTGTCGCACTTCGTGAAAATGAAAAGCGGAAGAGTCTATGGCAGGGGTTTTATCGGGTAGTTTAGCGTAAACGGCAACTTTAGACCCGATAGACAAAACAGTGCGGGCATCGGGGTTTAATTCGTAAAAAGCAGCCTCGGTCATGCCGTACATCCTCGTAATACGATACACCGTTTCCCCTTCTTGAACCGTATGATATTGTAACTCCGGCTGCGTTTGTGCAAAACCAGAAAAAGCCATTAAACAAAGAAGCAAAGCAAAAAAGGAAGAGCGATAAGAGTGATAAATAAAGTGCTTCATTGTGTCTGTAATTTTCGTGAAGTCGATTATCTGTGGCGTTGATGAAACAAACAGAGGCTAATAGACTTCTTCATCTCAAAAGGCAAATATAGAGTCTAAAATTATGCCTTATTCGAGTCGGCCCGCATAAAAATCAGGATTGACTAAATTAGGCTTGTTGTATTCAATATCTTGGTTTGTCTCAATCTGCTGAATGGGCATCCCGAATGCACGACAAAAAGCGTCGCCCGCAGCGGTATCCCACTCCATGGTTGGTCCTTCGCGATAATACAAGTCGGCTGTACCCTCTACTATCAAACAAATTTTAAGACTACTCCCCAGATGAATGCTTTCCACTTCACGATATTTTTTTTCAAGCTGCGCAATAAGTTCATCTGAAAGAGGTGCGTGTGACCTACTACCTACTACAACAAAAGATTTTCGGTTTGAATTCGGATGAATGGCCTTCCAATCAAAAACTTCATTATTAGTATCAACAGCCTCAGCTTTAAACACCCCCGACTCTAATCCGCCGGCATAAAGCAATTTCATCACGGGGGCATAAACCACACCGAATACGGGAATATTATTTTCCATTAAGGCGATGTTTACACAAAACTCCCCATTTCGTTTTACAAATTCACGTGTACCATCAAGAGGGTCTATTAGCCAGTAGTGTTGCCACAATTTTCTTTCTTCAAAAGGCACATCAATCCCTTCTTCACTGAGGATGGGAATATGCGTTGAGGCTAAAAGCGTATTGATAGCTTGGTGTGCCCGTTTATCAGCAAGGGTAATGGGAGATTTATCGGATTTATACTCCACATCAAAAAGTGTTTCGTACACCTCCATAATTTCCTCCCCTGCTTTAAGGGCGGCACGAATTGCTAGTTTATGTATATCCGAAAAAACTACTCCCATTCAATTGTTGCTGGTGGTTTTGAACTAATATCGTAAACCACTCTATTAACTCCTTTTACGCGATTAATGATTTTATTGGAAACTCGTGCGAGAAAATCGTAAGGCAAATGCACCCAGTCGGCAGTCATTCCGTCGGTAGATTCCACTGCGCGGAGGGCAACCACTCTTTCGTAAGTTCGCTCGTCTCCCATTACACCCACCGATTGGATGGGAAGAAGTATTGCGCCCGCTTGCCATACTTTATCATACAAACCTTCGTCTTTCAAGCCTTGGATGAAAATATAATCAACCTCTTGAAGGATTTGAACTTTTTCAGCCGTGATATCGCCCAAAATCCTAATGGCTAATCCCGGTCCGGGGAAGGGGTGTCGGCCTAAAAGCGTAGGACTGATTCCCATTGATGCTCCTACCCTACGAACTTCGTCTTTAAATAACATTCGTAGAGGCTCCACAACCTTGAGCTTCATAAAGTCGGGAAGTCCGCCCACATTGTGGTGTGATTTAATGGTAACGGATGGTCCGCCGGAAGAAACCGACTCAATCACGTCGGGATAGATGGTTCCTTGACCGAGAAAATCAACATCCGGGATGGCGTTGGCTTCGTCGTCGAAAACTTCGATAAACACACGACCAATTATTTTACGCTTGGCTTCTGGTTCGCTTTCACCGGCGAGGGCATCCAAAAAGCGTTTTGATGCGTCAACACCTTTTACGTTTAACCCCATATTTTCGTACTGAGCCAGTACATCTGTAAATTCGTTTTTCCGTAGCAAGCCATTATTTACGAAAATACAATGAAGTCGATCACCGATGGCCTTGTGCAACAATACCGCTGCCACGGTGCTATCCACACCGCCCGAAAGTCCCAATACCACCTTTTTATCACCCACGGTTTGACGCAAATTCTCAACGGTTTCTTCTACGAAGGCTGAAGGTGTCCAATCGCAAGAGCAATTACATACGTCAACGATGAAATTACGCAGAATTTTTGTTCCGTGTGTTGAATGATATACTTCGGGGTGAAATTGAATGCCAAAGATGTTTTCACCTTGAATTTGGTAGGCTGCCACCGAGACGTCGTCGGTGCTAGCGATGATTTCAAATCCCTCAGGCAGACTTTGAATGGTATCGCCATGCGACATCCAAACTTGACTTCCTTGGGGAATTTCTTTCATCAAAATGTTGTTCGCATTCACATGACTAAGCAATGCTCGGCCATACTCACGAACCTCAGATTTTTGCACCGTTCCTCCGCGTGAATGGGCTAAATATTGAGCGCCATAACACACGCCTAAAACGGGAACCCCCAACTCAAAAACGAGAGATGGAGGTTCCGGAGCTTGTGATTCAAGAACGGAATGAGGACTTCCGCTGAGAATTACGCCTTTTATTTGCCTGTCGGCGACATTTACATTATGAAAGGGTTGTATTTCACAAAATACATTCAACTCTCTCAACCTACGCGCAATAAGCTGGGTGTATTGAGAGCCAAAATCAACGATAATGATGGTTTCTTGCATGGGGGCAAATATAGTGGCTCAAAGAGATATTCTTACACTCTATGTACCAATCTAAAGCCTTCACCGTGGACATTTACAATCTCTAAGTCGGGGTCATCTGCAATATACTTGCGAAGCTTAGCAAGATACACATCCATGGAACGAGCAGTAAAGTAATTGTCCTCCTTCCAAATTTTCAAAAGAGCGTCTTTTCTCGTTACGAGTTTATTGAGATTTTGAGCGAGTAAAATCAATAAGTAATTCTCTTTTGGTGATAATTTACACTCTTCTCCATTAAGGGTCAAAATGCGCAGCTGCGTATCCAACTCGTATTTGCCGAAATTCATTTTCTCAGGAATCTCTTCCATTTGACCGGTTTGAATTTGGCGATTGAGAATTGCTTGAATTTTCAACTCAAGAACTTCTGAATCAAAAGGCTTAATTACGTAATCATCCGCTCCAGCCTCGTAGCCTTTAATCATATCTTCCTTTAGTGACTTCGCCGTCAAGAAGATGATAGGCATTTTAGGGTTAATTTCTTTGATTTGCTTAGCCAAAGTAATCCCATCTTTACGGGGCATCATGATGTCGAGGATGCAGAGCGCGTAGTCGTTGCTCTTAAAATCATTGAGTCCGTGAATTCCATCGCGGGACAAGGTTACATTGTAGCCTTTGATGCTTAGGTAGTCTCTTAAAATAAGTCCGAAATTTGGATCGTCTTCAACGAGTAAAATGTTGTTTTGATTGTTCATAGCTTTTGTTTTAATAGTTAATACATTGAGGGTTAAACATTAATCTTCCTGAATATAAGGCAGATAGATACTAAATACACTTCCCTTTCCGGGATGACTTTCTACGGTAATCTCCCCATTATGTAGGGTGATAATTTCGCGCGCATAGCTCAGACCCAAGCCGTGCCCTTTAATATCGTGCAGGTCACCGGTGGTTTGCCTAAAAAAGCGCTCAAACACTTTATTAATCAAGTCTTTACTCATCCCCAACCCTTTGTCAGCCACCTGAATCACGACTTTCTCAGCTTTATTGAATGTACGAATACTGATTTCCGGCTCATTGGGGGAATACTTATTGGCATTATCGAGAAGGTTAACGAGTACGGTGAGAA
Source organism: Schleiferiaceae bacterium (assembly GCA_051859825.1). GTDB lineage: Bacteria > Bacteroidota > Bacteroidia > Flavobacteriales > Schleiferiaceae > CSBr16-58. The sequence goes on along the minus strand of JBHYFA010000074.1, from coordinate 7,439 downwards.
TTTGCTCCGCATCAACCTCAATCATCGAGTACTTGGCTTGGAGATCGGTTTTGAAATCTCCGCCTCTGGTTTCTACCTGCAAGCGTAAATGGGCAATGGCCTTTTCAACGAGCTGATGTACATCCACCGCTTCTTTTTCCAGACTAATTGCCTTACGATCTAAGAGCGCCAATCGCAGCACCTGCTCAACTTGAGCATTCATCCGCCTATTTTCCTGACGGATCATTTCGGCGTAATACTTAATACGATTTGGATCAGAGGCTATAGCGTCGTTTGACAAAGCATCCACCGCCAACGAAATGGTAGCAATGGGTGTTTTAAACTCGTGCGTCATATTATTTATGAAGTCAGTTTTGATATTGCTTATTTCTTTTTGCTTTATCAATTGCTGAAGGGTACGACCCATTGCGAAAACCAGTAATCCCATCAAGAATATACTGAGGGAAATAACCAGAACCAAACGACGAAGCACGAATCGACTTTTGCCCGGAAAATACAAGTAGAGCCAAGTAGATGATGCAATGGGGTAATCGTGTCTATAGAGTAGGGTGCGAAACATGTCTTTATTCTCCACCCAATCAAAATCCATGGTAGTAAATTTGGTTGGAACATCACCTTCAACCACGCCAAATTCGTAGGATGTAGGTAGCGAGAAGCGGACAAATTCAATTCTGAGTAGTGAATCAATCTGAGCCATATTGATTCTGTTCTCCAATTTTTGCTGTTCCTGAAGAATCGCTCTATCGCTAGCATCTTGAATCACGGAATCAAGCCGACTAAGTCTGCGCATTACGAGTGCCTGCTCAAAAATATTTTTTTCCGGACCCAGAGAAGCGCCATTTTCCGATTGATCAAAGCGATTCACAACCCGCTGCGCATGCTCGTACTCCAATTTTATTGAAACTCGATTGAGCGCGTCCGTCACATCACTCGTAAAGCGCTCCATGTAGCTATTATGCGCATATAAAATCATGCGAACCTGCAAGACCGTAACGCCGATAGCGGCAATCATGACCAAAAGAAAAAAACGACGATACGACTTCATTTATTAGAGAGCTTATTTATGCGGACAAAAGTAATTCGAGCTCTCGAATTTTAACAAATGAGCGTTTTGCTATTAACAATAATTTAAATGTTAAAAAATCAGTCCCCTTCTCTATTCCAACACCTTAAGACGAAAGAACGTATAGCCTGTTCTTTAGAATTGTCAGCAGGAACGAACCAATTGGCCGGAAAAAGGTCATCCGGCAAGTAGGTTTGGTGCACAAAGTTATTAGGATAACTATGTGGATATAGATAGTCTTTCCCATACCCCATTTTCTTCATCAAATCAGTGGGTGCATTTCGTAGATGAAGAGGCACGGGTAAATCACCCGAAGCTTCAACATCCTTCAAGACTTTGTTGATGGCGTCGTAAGCGGAGTTACTTTTTGGGGATGTAGCCAAGTAGAGTGTACACTGAGCCAGAGGAATTCGGGCTTCGGGCATTCCGAGTTTGCCCACGGCATCAAAGGTCGCATTGGCTATTACCAAAGCTGTAGGATTTGCCAAACCAATATCTTCACTGGCAGAAATCAGTAGCCGACGAGCGATGAAAAGAGGATCTTCTCCACCCTTAATCATCCGTGCTAGCCAATAAAGCGAAGCCTGCGGAGCACTTCCACGAATAGACTTGATAAAAGCCGAAATAACATCGTAATGCATTTCCCCATTCTTATCATAAGCGGCAAATTTCCGCTGACACACCTCCTCTACCCTCTCGTTGGTAACTACTAAAGGTCCCGAACCAGTATGACTACGTACGAGTAACTCAAGATTGTTTAGCGTTTTTCGAGCATCACCACCGCCAAAGGCAATCAAAGCTTCCATCTCCTGAAGAACTACCGGGATTTTCTTCAACTCCTCATCCGTTTTCACGGCAGATTCTAACATATCACGCAGATCAGATTCGTCGAGATTTTCCAAGACAAAAACTTGACAACGCGACAAAATAGCGTTATTTAATTCAAAGGATGGATTCTCGGTGGTGGCACCAATCAGAGTCATTTCCCCACGCTCAACCGCATGTAAAAGACTATCCTGCTGAGATTTACTAAAGCGATGAATCTCATCTATGAAAACCACCGGTGGCTTTGGGCTTGCAAACATACCCGCATTCTGCTCTTTGGATAGAATATCACGAATATCCTTTACACCAGCCGAAACTGCGGAGAGGTGATACATTTTTCTATTCAAACTTTCACTCAGAATAAAGGCTAAGGTAGTTTTGCCAACACCCGGAGGTCCCCAGAGAATAATCGAAGGCAGGGTGCCGTGCTCCAACATTCTCCGCAAAGGCCCGTCATCGCCAACCAGGTGTTTTTGTCCCACGAAAGCATCTAGAGTACGGGGACGCATTCGCTCAGCAAGAGGTTTATTTGACATGCTCTTTCTTTTGTGACAAAAGTACAAATACAGGCAAGGCTCGTATCGTATTTTTACCACGAAAATAATCGCGAGTCATGGAGGCAAAAACCAACCTCTCTTTTCAGTCAATAATAAGCGCTACGTACTGGCGGCCTCCATTTTTCATGGTGCTTTTGATGTGGGTGAGCTATTGGTTAGAATGGAAATTTGACGTACCAAATTCGAGCTACGGCCTCTACCCGAAAGACCCCAAACAGCTTTACGGCATATTGAGTTCGCCATTTTTACACGGGAGTTTAAAGCATTTATTTTCAAACACTTTCCCAATATTAATCCTTGGTAGTGCGGTAGGTTTTTTCTATCGGGAAATAAAATGGAAAGTGTATTTCCTCTCCATCGTGGTATCCGGATTATTAACTTGGTTCTTCGCACGTGAAGCCTACCACATTGGAGCCAGTGGGGTAGTTTACGCTTTGGCGTTTTTCATTTTCTTTTCTGGACTGCTGCGTGGCCACCCCACCTTGATAGCACTTTCGTTGCTCATCGCATTTTTATACGGATCACTGGTGTGGGGCATACTCCCTGTTGACCCGCAAGTTTCCTACGAATCCCACGGCATGGGTGGAATTACCGGATTAATATTAGCAATCATTTTTAGAGGGACGAATCCCGCACACATCACAAAACATTTTTGGCGAAAAGACCGCTATCAGTGGGATGAAGAGGAAGAACTTCGAATGGAAAAATTAGACTATTGGAAAACACCCGAACAATTATCCCTTGAAAATGAGCATGTAAATCAAGATTCAACTTCAGAAAATTCAGTAAAAACCATCATTTATCATTACACGAAAAAAAACAAAGAAACTTGATTCATATTCATTTCTTTGGTTACATTTGCAACATACGACACGCCTAACACAAATAATATTTTTGCCTATAATCAGATTTACTCAAGTCAATGAATAATAGAATTGCCTTAATCATTGGAGCAAGCGGATTAGTTGGGAGTCACCTTACTGAGCAATTGACCAAAAACAACCGCTATTCGGAAATCCGAGTAATGGGCAGAAGTCAACCCAATATTTCTCATCCAAAATTATCCTTTATTCCTGCTCAACTTACAGCACCGGGACTACCGCGCCAGGCATTTGTTGATGTTCACGACATCTTTTGTTGCATAGGAACAACCACGAGTAAAACACCCGACAAAGAAGAATACGCCGCCATCGACCGTGACATTCCAGCTCAGGTGGCCGAAATCGGGAAAATATTTGAAGTAAAAAAATTTTTAGTTGTCAGCTCTATTGGGGCTGCCATAAACAGCAAGTTTTTTTACCTGAAAGTAAAGGGCGAAATGGAGGAAAAAGTGATTGAATCAGGGATACCTGTAATAGAAATTTTTCGACCAGCAACCTTATTAGGAAAACGAAATGAAGTCCGCCCCGCCGAGTGGGTCAGCCGAAAGCTCGACCCCATAACCAGATGGTTTGTTCCGAAAAAGTATCGAGGCATAAAGGCCGAAAATGTTGCCCGAGCAATGATAATTCGAGCACTTGACCCCTGTGATGACGGAATAAATGTTTGGGAAAACATGCAAATAGAAGAGCTTTCTAAGCTATAAGCAAAGCAAGACGACAAAATTTTATTTGAAAGTTTTTTCTTTCATTTTTATCTTTGCCAAAAAACATCATGGCAGAGCATAATAATCTAGGCAAGGAAGGTGAACGACTTACGGAAGATTTTCTCGTGGAAAAGGGATGTGAAATACTAGAGCGGAATTTCACTTACGGTCGTTTAGAAATTGATTTAATTTTACGAGATGGCCCTTTCATCGTTGCGGTGGAAGTTAAAAGTCGCAAGGGCGCCCCCCGTGAATCATTTATTCAAGCCGTTGGGAAAGCAAAAATTCGCTCCATGGTTTCGGCGCTGGAATTTTTTATGCGCATAAGAAACATTGATTTAGAAACCCGCTTCGACTTAGTTCTTGTGTATTTCAACAACCATGAAGCACCAACAATAGAGCATATTCCACGCTTTTTCGTCCCCTAATCGAGATAAACTTGCACCGCATCAACCACCTGTTTAAGTTCAATTCTGTGCAAACAAGCTAGGTCGCCGCGAAAACAAGGCTTAGCTCCGAAAGCCGAACAGGGTCTGCAAGTGAGTTCCCGGGGATCAATCTCTACATGGCTACCTTCTCCCACGGGGGCAAAACCAAAATTACGATGGGTGGAACCCCAGATTGTCACCACCGGACAGTGCACTAAAGCAGCTAAATGTCCATTGGCGCTATCCATACTCAGCATACATCGTAACGAAGCCATCAACTTCAACTCGCCTAGTAAACCCTCGGGCGTTTCCGCTACATGCACATTTGGCAGGTGAGTTAGTGATTTCAACTTTTCACGCTGTTCACCCGGTGCACCAAAAAGCCAAACCTCTACTCCATTTTCGCTGTAATATTCAACCAAGCGAAGAATTTTTTTCCACGGCCATTCCTTTTGCACAAATCCGGCAAATGGCGCAATACCAACTCCACGCTTTTGCGCGGGACTTTCCACGATTGGAGGAAATGAATGCGTCGGATACGAAAAGCCCAACTGCGAGAAAACTTTCCGATATCGCTCAGGAGCAGTAAGCAGTTGATTGAAAATCTTATTTTCTTTTCGACTCAGTTCATCGCGTTCTTTACGCTGTTTTTCAATAACCGCAAGTCGTTTTCCCGATAACCTAAAAAAGCTTCGTAAAACCGCAGACCGCAACACACCATGCACGTCTGCTACCGCATCAATTTTGTATTTACTTAAATCGCGAAAGAGCCTCCAAAGACCAAAAAAGCCCTTATGGCGAGCATCTAATTCCGGAACAAAAACCTGTACCCGATCAAGATGCTCAAAAAGAGGCTTCATACTCTTACGAGTGAGAATAACCAGTTTTACCTGAGGATGAGCTTGCAGTAAACCATACACCTCTGGGTAGAGAAGTGCCACATCACCTAAGGCGGATAAACGGATGACTAGAATTGTCATACCCAAAGTATTGTTTAATCTTCTGAGGAAGAATTGTTTTGTTTGGCGTAGAGAACGGGGTTCAAATTGGGGTCGTTGTACATTTTCACTTGGCGATACACTTTATAGTAGCGATTACCGTTTTGCACGTCTTCAATGAGTTGAGAAATCGAAAGAAACAAGTCCGACTTTTGCTGTAAAAGCAAATCACGCTTGGCACTAAGAAAACTAAGCTTCTCTTCCGTCGCCCGTGCTACCTCCACTTCCATGTGGTAAATTTTCAGGGCAAGAATAGACAAGCGATCAATGGCCCAAGCTAAGCTTTCGGTATTAAGTTTTGCGCCATCACTGGGTTTAGTTGGCACATTGAATAGGCTGATAAACTCATCATCGAGTTTTTCAACCAAGTCGGTACGCTGCTGATTTGAAGCATCGATGCGACGCTTAATTTCCATACCCGCATCGGGGTTAATCTGTGGATCGCGAACGATATCTTCCAAATGCCATTGTACCGTATCGATCCAACATTTCTGAAAAAGCAAGGCCTCCAGCGTTTGCTCTGTAAAGGGATTTTGCTTTTCCTGATCTACATTATCGAGGACATGATAGGTCTCGATTGCCTTATTAAATATGGAAAACCAATGCTCTATTAAGGATTGGGGGGTTTGCATAACAGCTTATGAGTTGTATAGTTTGGTTAAAGCGCGTTCGATTCGATCCATTGCATCAGTAAGTACATCTTCGGAAGTTGCGTACGATAAACGCAAACACTCCGGCGAGCCGAAAGCCTCACCCGAAACCGTTGACACCAATGCTTCTTCAAGCAAATACAAGCTCAAATCACCGGCATTGTTGATGGTTTTTCCGTTGTGTGATTTACCAAAATAGGCAGACACATCCGGAAAAGCATAAAATGCACCGGGAGGAACATTCACCTTTAAACCTTGCATCTTTTTCAATCGTCCAATCACCAGATCGCGACGTTTCTCAAAGGCTTGGCGCATATTTTCCAACTCCGATGGATCAGCATTCAAAGCGGCAATGGCAGCTCGTTGAGCAATGCTGCAGGTGGCCGATGTAAACTGACCTTGCATTTTATCGCAAGCAGCGGCCAATTCTTTGGGAGCGGCCATGTACCCCAGTCTCCAGCCAGTCATAGAAAAACCCTTAGACAAACCATTAATGATTACCGTACGCTCTTTCATTCCAGGAATAGCTGCCATGGAAGGAACCTTTCCGTTGTAGCTGATAAGTTCATAGATTTCGTCGCTGAGCACCATAAGGTCTTCATGCTCCAATACTACCTCTGCGAGAGCGGCAAGCTCTTCTTCGGAATAGATGCTACCAGAAGGATTACAAGGTGAGCTGTAGAGAATCACCTTGGTTTTAGGCGTAATAGCAGCTCGTAATTGTGAGGGCGAGATTTTAAAATCTTGATCAACACCGGCTTCAACGATTACCGGAACTCCTTCAGCAAGCTGCACCATTGGCACGTAAGAAACCCAATAAGGAGCGGGAATAATTACCTCATCACCGGGGTTAACTAAACAAAGAATAGCGTTAATGATAGCCTGTTTTGCACCCGTACTCACCACAATTTGGTCTGGCGAATAATCGAGATTATTGTCTCTTTTAAACTTGGTCACCACGGCTTCACGTAAATCTAGATAACCTGGCACCGGTGTGTAAAAAGAATAATTTTCGTCGATGGCTTTTTTAGCAGCTTCCTTTACAAAGTCGGGCGTAAAAAAGTCGGGCTCACCCAGACTTAAACTGATGATATCCTTTCCTTGAGCTTTGAGTTCACGACTAAGTTTAGCCATTGCGATGGTTTGACTTTCCGTGAGCTCTTCAATTCGTTTCGATAATTTCATGCGCGAAACAATATTTTTTAATTTCTAGCCGTACGCTCCCATGGAGGTAAACTTCTTGATGCGTTCTTCAATCAGTTTGGCTGGATCCTTTTTTTCTAATTTATCCAAGTGCTTCAAAATCTCGGCTTTCACGGTTGCAAACATTGCT
>JBHYFA010000073.1:5908-13728 GCA_051859825.1 Schleiferiaceae bacterium | reverse complement strand
AACTCAAAAAACCTGTAATAGTAGCCGACGCAGGTCTTTTATCCTCAGATAATATTCAGTCCTTAAAACAAAAGGGCTATCAATTTATCCTTGGAGCTAGAATCAAAAATGAATCAAGTAAAATCAAAAAACTCATTGTTAAGCCGAATTATACAGACGGGCACGTTGAGAAAATAGATAAAGGTGATGAAACGACCTTATTTGTTAGTTATTCGAATCAAAGAGCAAAGAAAGATAAATTTAATCGAGAAAAAGGATTAAAACGTTTGGAAAAGGCGGTCAAATCAGGTCGCCTTACCAAGAGCAGTATAAATAACCGAGGGTATAATAAGTATCTAATGCTCGATGGTGAAGTAAATATCCAGATTGATTATAATAAATTCAATGACGATCAAAAATGGGATGGATTAAAGGGGTATATAGCTAATACGAGTTTGTCTGGCAAAGAGGTAATCGATAACTACAATAACCTTTGGCATATAGAAAAAGCCTTTAGAATTTCAAAAACAGATCTAAAAATCAGGCCAATATATCATAGACTCAAAGATAGAATAGAAGCGCATATATGCATCTCGTTTGTCTCGTATTTACTTTTCAAGGAATTAGAAAGAGTATTAAGTCCAACCAAGATTTCAATTAATGAAGCAGTAAAGCAAATCAATAAAATGTATGGGATAACCATTCATCATCCGAATGGAAATAAGCAGCAAGCAATACTAAAAAATAACACGATGCAGCAAAAAATAATAAACCTTATTGATGCCAATTTCTAAAATGGGTGTCCTATCCGGAACTCAGGAGCAAGGATTGAAATTTTTGTTAGTTTTTTTCTCATTAAGTTTTTAGTTTAAATTAATCCCGCACCTAAAGCGACTGAAATTATTATTAGCATTATTGCTACGGTTACTTGGAGGAAGTGAGGCGTAACTTTCTTTAGTAATTTGTTTCCAATAAATGCACCAGCAATTGCGGCAAGTGTTGCACAAATAAGGAGAGTAAGGTTTTCATCTAAACCCGCTTTGGCAAATCGGGAAGCATAAACGCTTAACCTTGTAAAATCAACAAAGGTTGAAACAACAACAGCAGTTCCAATAAATGCTTCTTTAGAAAGTCCTGCTTTTATAAGAAATGCACTCCGCAAAGCACCTTGGTTGCCCGAAAGCCCGCCAAAGAATCCGCTTAATGCACCGCCAATGGGTAATTTTTCTTTGCCAAATTGCAGTTTGCGGAAATAGGGAATAAGGTCAATGCTTGCAAAAATGATAAGCAAAATGGAAATGATGAATTTCACGGGAGAAACTTCAAAACGTTTCCCAAGCGCGTCATACGAAAACAAAGGTTGCAGGTCGGTTATGCTTATTAAAATCCATGAGCCCACGATTGCCGCAATAACAGCAGGAATGCCAAAACGCAACAAAACTTCTTTGTTGGCATTGCGACCAACCAAAAACAGCTTGAAAATGTTATTGAAAAAATGAACCACTCCTGTCAACGCAATTGCTAATTCCACAGGAAAGAAAATCATAAAAACCGGTGTCAGAATTGTTCCAAGTCCGAAACCTGAAAAAAACGTAAGAATGGAAACTATAAACGCTACTAATGATATTATTACAATCTCCATTAAACTTTTTTGTTGTTCAATTTATAATCAACCGACCAAAAACCACCTCCTTTGATTAACAAAAAAACACCACCTAGCAACATTGACCAATCTGTTCTGCTTCCGTGCATCATTTCCCAAAAACCTTGATTGGCTAATACTTCTGCTTTTGTGGTTGCAATGGCAACAAGCATAATTACAATAATCGGAATACTTGCCAAGCGTGTGAACAAACCAAGCAAAATCAATGTACCGCACAAAATTTCAAATGTGCCGACAAAACTTCCTAAAAATTCAGGTGAGGGCAAACCGATTTTCTCAAAACGTCCTGCTCCACGAATGGCTGGAAATAAAAATTTCTGTATGCCTTCTGATAAAAATACAGCGCCAACAATTAATCGAATGATAATTGTAGTTTTTGAATTATCTGTTTGAATGGTCTTTTTGAGCATCTTATTTCTTTATTGGTGATTGTCTTATTGTTGGTTTTTGCACATTGAAAAAAGGCACTTTCTCCATTGCGTGGCAACTGTTTTGTTTGTTTCCAGTTTGTGATACTAAAACAAACAAAACTTTGAAGCCTATTCAGCTTTCTTAAACCTCATTCAATCTTTCAAATTTACATTTTTACACCCAATTGTACAAACCAAAATCATCTTACACTCTGAGATAATTTGGCAAATTGATCTCGGAGTGACGAAGTAATAAGAATGTTTACTTATTCAGAAATATGCGATAATGCAAGCACTATATTTTTTTTCTTATGGAAAGATTTTGAATACAGAATTTTTATATTTTTGGTGCGCCGAAATCCTTTATTGATTTCTGTAATAATTCCTGAAATGCTTAAACTAATTTGTACCACTTTAGTCACATTTACCTATGAAATAAGCATAAAGGAAATTATTTGCTATACAAACACGAATGAAAATAATTTTCTTTATGCGATTCCATATGACAACTAAAAAACAAATAATTTACACATGAAAAAAACTTCTTTCTATTGCAGGCAAAATGCTAATGGTTCTTCAACTAAGTTGTTCCCATTACTACTATCATTTATTTTCACGTTATCCTGTCAATTCAGCTTCGCTCAAAGAGGCTTAGAAATAGCCCAGGGTGTAGTAGACAATTTCAGCTATCGAAATAAGATCAATGCAAGCAAGACGCAAAAACCAGAAAACATTTCCGACCAAATTTCTATGGTTTCTGAAGCCTTGAAATATCGCATTGACTCCATTATTGAATCAGACAAATTCGACATCAATGTTCCGTTTACCCCCGTAAGAGCTTATGCTTACTCCTTCGATGGATGGGGCAATGATATGCGTGTAACCGAAGAGCGGATGTACGAATACAATCCGGGCCCAAATGATTTTAGCGGGCAGCGTACGCGTAGGTTAATGACGTATAACAACAGTAGGCAATTAACCTCCGAACGTTTAGAAGAATTTAGCAGTGGAACTTGGAATGAGCTAGACCGTGTTGAGATCACCTATAATGCGCAGGGGCATTTGGCTGTAGTGAAGGAGTTCTTCAATAACAGTTTTGATTTTGGCGATTCGTTGGCTTACACCTATGACAGTGATAATCTGATTACCTCCGTAGATTTATTCTCAAAATTTGGTTCTACTTCGAATTGGGAACTTCAACTCAGAGTATCAAGCATTACGTATATTAACCGAAAAGAAGCAAGTGTGGTATTGGATTTAGATGCAATGGGAACAGGAACTGTTGCACCGTTCTTTCGATTTATGGATTTAGAATGGGATGCCGGTTATTATCCAATATTAGATGGGATACTGTCGTACATACGACAAAGCTATACCCCCCGTATGTTTGGTCAAACTGAGTTAGGATTACCTTCAAATGCACGTTTACAAATAAATTTCTTTGTTTGGTCTGATTTCCAAAAATTTGGAACACTATCACAGTCTGGAAACACCTTTGAAATGTACGAGGCAACTAGTGCAGGCGCACCCGGCTCGCCGCTTACCGACACCGTATTTTACCATTTAAGCCTTAATTCAAACAATGTTGGCTTTTATTTGATGGCTGAAGAACCCAGTAACACCGGGGTTGGAAGAGACCCTATTGGAAAAGATAGCATAGGGTTCGACAGTGAAGGCAATGAAGTATTGTATTTATCACAGTTTTATGATGACATAGCACAACAATTTGAAACCAGCTACATGGAGCATAGAGACATTTCATATTCGGGCACAAATTCTATTAGTCAAATTGATTTAACCATAGATGATGGCTTTTGAGGAGTATAAGCGCTTTGAACTCTTTAATGGTCTTTTAATCTCAACTCAAACCTTTGAGGCTGATAGGATAAATCAAATTAAACTATTCCCTAACCCTGCTAAGGATTTCATTCAGATTGATTATCACAGCCAAACTCCACGTTCGCAGAAATATTCCATAACAATGGCGAACGGAAAGAGCGTTCAAAGCGGCAAAACAGAAAATGGAAGAATTAATTTAAATGCATTATCTCCCGGAATTTACTTCCTTGAGTTAGAAAATACGCAGCAACGAGTCAAGTTTATCAAGCTCTAGATCATAAATAAATCAATTTTTCTACAATGGTTGTACGTAATTGAAATGACATGTATTTAGTTCTTAATTTTGAAAAAATTCATGAACTTAAAATCGAAAAAATGAAAAAACCTTATTCATTCTTTGCCTTAATAGCATTCTTTGCTATAGGATCTTGTACTAAGGAAAGATTATGTACTTGCCTCGATGAAACTGGTGAACGTGTTGAAATGATGGAATTCAACTCCGTAAACAAGAGCGCATCTGAAAAAGCTTGTAAAAACTTTGAGGATTTAGGATACACAAACTGCGAACTTGATTAAATTTTTTCATTCATCAAACACATACCTCTTATTTCAAATTTCACTGAAATAAGAGGTTTTTTCTTGTTTTGTGCGGTCTTTTGTCTTGAACATCTGAAACCCCTGCAAACATTGAGTTTGATTTTAGGATTTGGGTGTCTAGTGTCATTTTTTTGGAACCGATGAATTTTTTTAAACACGATTTCAAGACTTCAGTGCTGCTAAATAAGTGAATTATCAGGTGAAGCTTAATAGCTATTACACAAAGAGCACGAAGAATGCACAAAGGCTCACAAAGCAACGTATAATCTACTACTTAGTGCAGCAACTTAATATATCGTAAACCACGAAACACTCGAAAAGTACGAAAAATGGATTGTGGATTATGCCCTTTAAAAGTTCCGTATTTCCGACCCAGCCTTTGCAAAGCAACATTTTCATGTAATTTCGTGCCTTTCGTGGTTGATAATATGTGGAGTAATTTTGTAACTCCTGTATGCACTTTGTGTAACAATTTAATTTTTCCTGAACCACGAAACACTCGAAAAGCACGAAAAACTAATTTACTCAAGTTCAGCTTTCCCGGTTAAGTTTATACGCACCAACCGTTGCGAAGCAACACTTTCGTGTATTTCATATGTTAATTATTTGTTTTTTAAAGGTCATCCCGACACACATATCGAGACAAGTCATGGAATGTCCTTGTCAATTTACATTGAAGCTTGTGAAGGCTACTACATGGACATTTCGTGCCTTTCGTAGTTGATAATATGCGGAGCAACATTGTGGATTCCTCATGTTTTTGCAACAACTTAATATTTCTTGAACCACGAAACACACGAAAAGCACGAAAAACGGATTGTGTATTATGACCTTTCAAAGTTTCGTATTTCCGCCCCAACCGTTGCCAAGCAACATTTTCGTGTATTTCGTGCCTTTCGTGGTTGATCTTATGCGGAGCAACATTTTCGTGTATTTCGTGCTTTTCGTGGTTCTAAATTAGTGAAGCAATATCTTTTTGCATTCGTGGTAAAACAGCATATTTTGCGAAGCAAATACTCGTACTATAATGGCTTTAGTTGTAATGAAACAGTATAAGGGTGTCCCAGCGCACAAAGCAGGAAACACATCACTCTTATTTGAAATAAGAGTTTTTTTTACAATCTTTTATCCCCACACCTTTACACATTTTTTTTGTTGCTGTAAAATAAAAAATACGGGGCGCTTACTCAAAGAGTAAACGCCCCGTACGTTTTTATAAAATCCTAAACGAAGCTAACTAAGAAATAGAATCTTATCAATGACCAGTAGCTTCCTCATCATCGCTGATAGGCACAATTTGCGGTACAAAGTCTTCTTTAGCACCAGGCTTACTGTAATCGTAAGCCCAACGGTGAACTTCTGGAATAGCCCCTAGCCAGTTACCATGAATATGCTCAACCGGGGTAGTCCACTCTAAGGTATTTGAGCGCCAAGGATTCTGTGGTGCCTTTTTGCCACGGAAAGCGCAATAGAAGAAATTGAATAAAAACAGAACCTGAGCTATACCACCTAAAATAGCAAAGACAGAAATGATAATGTTAATATCAGCAAGATTGTCAAACATTGGGAATGCTGTATTGGTGTAATAGCGTCGTGGTAAACCTGCTAAACCAAGGAAGTGCATTGGATAGAATACGCCGTATGCGGCAATAAATGTAAGTGCAAAGTGAGCATAACCCAACGGACGTATCATCATCCTTCCGAACATTTTAGGATACCAATGATATATTCCAGCAAACATACCAAAAATTGCCGACAAACCCATTACGATATGGAAGTGTGCAACCACAAAATAGGTGTCGTGAACATTAATATCGAGAGCAGAGTCACCCAAAATAATTCCGGTAAGTCCACCAGTAATAAATGTTGATACCAAACCGATACTAAACAACATTGCAGGCGTGAGCTGTAAATTACCTTTCCAGAGGGTAGTAAGGTAGTTAAACGCCTTAACCGCAGAAGGAATAGCGATAAGTAGTGTAGTAAATGTAAATACCGTACCCAAGAATGGATTCATACCGGTTACGAACATGTGGTGGCCCCATACGATGAATGAGAGGAAGGCAATCATTAAAATTGAACCAACCATTGCGCGATATCCAAAAATAGGTTTACGACTATTGGTAGAAATTACCTCAGAGGTAATACCAAGAGCAGGCAATAAAATAATGTAAACTTCAGGGTGTCCTAAGAACCAGAACAAGTGCTCGTAAAGGATTGGACTACCACCTGTAGCTGAAAGAACTTCATTGCCAACTAGAATGTCGGAGAGATAGAAACTTGTTCCTAAAGAACGGTCGAACAATAAAAGCAATGCAGCGCTAAACAACACGGGGAAAGAAAGAACCCCAAGAATAGCAGTTACAAAGAAAGCCCAAATAGTAAGTGGCAAACGAGTCATTGACATTCCTTTGGTACGCAAATTCAGTACGGTAACGATGTAGTTCAACGCACCTAATAGAGAACTTGCAATAAAGAGAGTCATACTAACCAACCAGAGCGTCATACCCATACCAGAACCTGGCATCGCAGCGGGAACAGCACTCAATGGAGGGTAGATTGTCCAACCGGCAGCAGCAGGTCCATCAGGAACAAATAAGGATGCAACCATTACTACACTAGAGAGGAAGAAGAACCAGTATGATAACATATTGATAAATCCGGAAGCCATGTCACGGGCACCAATTTGCAATGGTATCAATAAATTCGAGAACGTACCCGATAAGCCAGCGGTAAGTACAAAAAATACCATGATTGTACCGTGGATGGTTACCAGAGCAAGATACATATTAGGATCCATAATACCGTTGTCAGACCATTTACCTAAAAATGTGTCAAGAATAGGGAAAGAAGTATCCGGCCAAGCAAGTTGGAGGCGGAAAAGCAATGACATACCCATCCCTATCAATCCCATGAATATACCCGTGACAAGGAATTGCTTGGCAATCATTTTGTGATCTTGACTAAAGATATACTTTGTCAAGAACGTTTCTTCGTGGTGGTGGTGTTCTTCGTGATTATGTACTTCAGCGGCCATAAAGAAAAAGTTATACGGTTAAGAAATTAAAGTGATTCGGCGAAAGTTTTTTGCTCCTTCAACCATGCGTTGTATTCCTCTTCGGAACCAACAACAATCTTCATCTGCATATTGTAGTGCGCCGCACCACAAATCTTATTACATAGTAAAACAAAATCGAACTCATAAGGTTCTTCACCTTTTGCTTCACGAACTTCATTTATTCCGGCAATTTGACGAATTACCTTAGGATCGCGACGCATTTCTTCGGTGGTCTTAGTTGGAGTAAAACCAAACTGAGTTACCGTGCCTGGAA
>JBHYFA010000073.1:0-5892 GCA_051859825.1 Schleiferiaceae bacterium | reverse complement strand
GCAGAATGAATAACATCTTGAGCTCGGAACTTAAATAAAACTGGCTTATTTACGGGTAGCATAAGCTCATTAGTAACGATATCATCAAGACCATTCAAATCATTAGGGTCAATACCTATTGTATTTATTCCTTCAATGAACCTAACATTAGCGTCGCCTAGGATATTATCCTCACCAGCTAAACGAGCTTGCCATCCAAACTGTTTTGCATAAAGCTCAATTACAATTGGCTCCTCCTCAAACTTAGGATTCATAATATTACCCCAAGCAATGATACCGTAGGTGATAATAACAGCTAAAACAACAGTAGGAACAGAGGTCCATAACAACTCTAATTTGTTGTTGTGCTCCATGTAGGTGGCTTTGCGTCCTTTTACTCCACGGAAGCGGTAAACAAACCAGAACAATAATGGCTGGGTAATGATAAATACAAACCCAATTACTGCCATGGAAATCCAAAGTAGCAAATCTGTATCTACTCCGTGCTCACTAGCTGAAACGGGTAATATATGCTTACCCCACTTAAAGTTAGCCCAAATTGTGAAAATAACGAAAATTATCCCTAAAGCAAATAAAAGCTTGCCTTGAAAATCATTCTCTTTATGACTGGGTCTAAAGTCTTCTTCCTTCGAAGGAGTAATAGAAGAACTAACCTCAAAAATCCTTACGATTTGTACCAGCGCAATGATTGCGAGGATTACAACTAGTGTTATTAAGAAAGTCATCATTCGTATATCTTACTTAATTAATTAAATTGAGAAAATTTCGCTTTCCTTGTTCATTGGATGATTCTCAATGCGCAATGGAGCTTTGGCCAATCGAGAGAAAACAACCAAAATAAACAATCCAATATATCCTAGGAATAAGCCTAACTCAGTGAAACCAATATTCCACTCAAGACCTACTGTACCAGGAGTAACCATAATGTAAACGTTTAACCAATGCCCCATAATCAATACTACACCGATAGTTGCAAGGAAACCAAAGTTTCTCTTCGCATCTCTACTCATAATAATGATTAATGGGAAGATAAAGTTCATAATAAGCATCGTAATAAAGATACTTTTATATTCTTGGAAGCGCGGCATGTAATAAGTAACCTCTTCTGGAATGTTTGAATACCAAATAAGCATATATTGGCTAAACCAGAGATAAGTCCAGAATACACTGAAGGCAAACATAAACTTACCAAGGTCATGAATATGGTTCTCATTAATCCATTCCATATAGCCCTTATTTTTAAGATACATGGTGATAAGGGCAGTAGTAGTAACAGCGCTTACGAAAATACCTGCAAACACATACCATCCAAATAATGTACTAAACCAGTGCGTGTCGATAGACATAATCCAGTCCCATGCTGCCATAGAAGATGTAACAGCAAAAAACACTAGGAAAATGGCAGAAACTTTAATGGATGTTCCATACCAATTGATTGTGCTCTCTGTATCGCCACGAAGTGAAAGTTTGCGTAAGGTCATAGCAGCCCATATCCAACCTAGCAGATAAACGACAGTTCGAATAATGAAAAAAGGTGCATTTAAGTAGGCCTGTTTTCCAGCAATAATTTCATCGTAATGGCTACTCTCAGGATCCATAATACCCTCAGCAGTCCAGTGGTATAGATGATTAAAATGTCCCATAGCAGCAAGGACAATAACTAGCATAATAATACCTGCTACGGGTAAGAAGCCGGTAATTGCTTCGAGAATACGCAATATTCCAGCTGACCATCCAACGTTTGCCGCATATTGAACAGCTAGGAAGAATAAGGCACCAAGAGAGATTCCAAGAAAAAAGAAATTATTAATTAAAAGGGAGGCCCAAGGGCGGTTATCGTGGCCGTGTCCGTGATCACCGTGATCAGCAACTTCATGTCCACCGCCGGCAAAAAAGCCGTAGAGAAGTGCAACTACCCCAATAGCAATTAGGATATATGATAAAGTTTTTAGTTTGGCAGGAAACTGGAACATATACGTTGAGATTATGCGTTTTTAATAATTAGTTATCCGTTGCGTCAAGTGAAGCATTCAATGATTCCTCCTGAGCTACCATCTCTACTTCTACAGTATCGTTAGACGAAACTGCAGCCTCAGTGGCAATTGATAAATCCTCCTCATTAAGTTCTGCACGAAGCTTAAGAACATGCTGAACAATTCTCCATCGATCCATCGTTTCAATTTGAGCCGCATGTGACCCCATCACACCCTTTCCATGGGTTATTACGTGGAAAATACTGTAAGGAGTAAGTTGTGGTAAACGAGTGGCGTCATAAGAAGGGACTCCGGCAAATTTACCTTGTTCCATTAGATTTCCATTACCATCACCTTTTGCTCCGTGGCAATTAACACAAAATCTTGTGTAAAGACGCTCACCCTCGACCATATTAGCTTCATCAACAGCAGGTGCAAATGAAGGATATAGGGCTTTCTCTAAAGAAGCAAGATAAGCATCAGGTGTATTAGGAACATTATACGTAGTATATCCGCGTGGAACAGTACCAACTTCTGGAAGGCGGGCGGATGCACTATCAGAAAACAAAGCAGATGGCGAATAAGTATTGGACTGTGGTCCACGATACATATTAGGCATATACTCTCTTCCCGGCTTGGTAACATCTCGTTGACAAGAGGTGGAAACCAGTGCTACTGCTAAAACAGTAAAACCGAAAATTTTGATGGCAACTTTATTCATTATTCAAAATTTGTTTATGATCAATTTGGGGAAATGATGAAGACAAAAATAGGCTCCACTTAATTTGAGCATTATGCCTCTATTACTTCCTCAACATCTTGATTTTCTTGTTCAACAATATTGATTTCAACCGCTCCGTTATCGCGAAGCAACTGGCGCAACTCGGTGTCATCGCCTGAAAACTCGATCTCCATCATGAACATATCATCGGTAGTACGAGGGTCAGGATTCATTGCAGCACGACCAGGATACATGCCATTGCGAACGAAATATGTCCAAACGAGCAAGTGAGCTGCGAAGAAAACCGTCATTTCAAACATAATAGGCACAAAAGCCGGCATATTTTTCCACCAAGTCATAGAAGGTTTACCTCCAATATTCTGCGGCCAATCAACAATCATAATATAGTAGGTCAAAGAAATCGCTACGCTAAGACCAATTGCTCCGTAAATAAAAGCGGTAATAGCCATTCGAGTTCTTTCAAGACCCAAAGCGTGATCTAGTCCGTGTATTGGAAACGGAGAATATACCTCACGAATAGAGTAACCTTTTTCCTTGATTGGTTTGATGCTCTTCATCAAAATGTCATCATCGTTGAAAAGAGCGCTAATTACGTTTTTAGTGTTCGCCATGGCTGTCAGAATGATGTTTTTTGTAATTTTCTCCACTAGATTTCAAGATGGTCTTCAATTCGGCCTGAGCAATTACAGGGAAAGAACGAGCATAAAGCAAGAACAATACGAAGAAGAAACCAATAGTACCAATGAAGATACCTATATCTACAAAGGATGGGCTAAACATGGTCCAGCTTGAAGGTAAATAATCTCGGTGCAAAGAAGTAACGATAATCACGAAACGCTCGAACCACATACCAATATTTACCACGATAGAAATAATAAAGGTGAACATAATGCTTGTACGCAATTTCTTGAACCACATGAACTGAGGAGAGAATACGTTACAAGTCATCATTGACCAATAGGCCCACCAGTAAGGTCCGGTTGCTCGGTTCAAGAATGCGTACTGCTCATACTCTACTCCTGAATACCATGCAATGAATAACTCTGTAATATAAGCAATACCTACAATTGATCCGGTTACCATAATGATGATGTTCATCATTTCGATATGCTGGATGGTTATATAATCTTCCATCTTAAACATCTTCCTCATAACTATAAGGAGTGTTTGCACCATAGCGAAACCAGAGAAAATCGCTCCAGCAACGAAGTATGGTGGGAAAATCGTGGTGTGCCAACCAGGGATAACCGAGGTAGCAAAGTCCATTGATACAATGGTGTGTACAGAAAGTACAAGAGGCGTTGCAAGACCAGCCAATACTAAGGATACTTCCTCAAAGCGCTGCCAGTGTTTTGCCTTACCTCCCCATCCAAAAGAAAGGATGGAATAGATATGCTTTTGCACTGGACGGATTGCACGGTCACGAAGCATCGCAAAGTCTGGAATCAAACCTACGTACCAGAATACTAATGAAACTGAGAAATAGGTTGAAATCGCAAATACGTCCCAAAGAAGCGGCGAGTTGAAGTTAACCCAAAGCGAACCAAACTGGTTAGGAATAGGGAAAACAAAATAGGCTAACCAGATTCTACCCATGTGAATACCGGGGAAAAGAGCTGCCTGAACAACCGCAAAAATGGTCATCGCTTCAGCAGAACGGTTAATCGACATACGCCATTTTTGACGGAAAAGTAAAAGTACCGCAGAAATGAGCGTACCCGCGTGACCAATACCTACCCACCATACGAAGTTGGTGATATCCCACGCCCAGTTAACGGTACGGTTCAAACCCCAAGTACCGATACCGGTACCAATGGTGTACAGAATACAACCTACTCCCCATAAAAAGGCAATTAGTGAAACGGCTAGGGCAATCCACCAAGATTTAGGTGCATTGGTTTCAATGGGCTTAGCGACATCAACTGTGATATCATGGTACGACTTATCACCTGTAATTAAAGGTTCCCGTACTGGAGATTCATAATGCATCTTAGCTTCTAATTATAAGGTTAGGCAATTGTATTTCTAACTTTTGTCTGATAAAAGACGGAAGGTTTCGTTCCAACATCCTCCAAAAGATGATACATTCTCTTATCTTTACTCAATTCAGCAACTTTGCTATTGGCGTCGTTCACATCACCAAACTGAATGGCTCCTGTATCACAAGCTTGCATACAAGCAGACTGAACTTCACCGTCACGAACTTTACGTCCTTCTTTCTTAGCTTCAAGTTTGCCTAATTGAATACGCTGAACGCAGAAACTACATTTTTCCATTACACCGCGAGAGCGTACAGTAACATCGGGGTTAAGTACCATCTTACCTAAATCTTCGTTCATTGCGTAATTAACGCCAAACTGATCAGGGTTTTCGTTGTACAAGAACCAGTTGAAACGACGAACTTTGTACGGGCAGTTATTAGCGCAATAACGAGTACCAATACAGCGGTTGTAAGCCATGTGGTTTAGTCCCTCAGCAGAGTGAACAGTGGCCGCAACCGGACAAACCGTTTCACAAGGTGCGTGATTACAGTGCTGACACATTACGGGTTGGAAAACAACTTCAGGACTTTCTGAAGGAACTTCCATCTGCGCGTACATTTTAATGGCGCCTAAGCCTTCTTCCTTGGCTTTTTCCTTGGTCATGTTACTACTGTAGTAGCGGTCGATACGCAACCAGTGCATATCACGGCTCATACGCATCTCATCCTTGCCAACTACTGGAACATTGTTTTCAGCATGACAAGCAATAACACAAGCTCCACAACCATTACAAAGGTTAAGGTCGATAGACATATTCCAAAAATGACCCGTTTCGTGATCAAAGTCGGTCCAAAGAGTAGCCTTATCAGATGTTAACTTTTCTCCAATGGTTTCAAACAAAGTGCGCTCATTCCATCCTTTGTTATCATCGGTTTGAGCAGGTTTGTTGATGAAAGTATCTAAATCAATTTCTTGAACAATTCGGCGTCCCATCATGGTATGATGCAACTGAATACAAGCAAATTCATGCCATCCACTTTGCACCTCGATCTGTAGGTTATCCACATGGTGTTGACCATTTAATGCAAATGGGAATGCGTTTACACCAACGCCATCTCCAGCACGACCAACATTTGTACGACCATAACCGAGGGCTAGACCAACAGTGTTGTATGCTTGACAAGGTTGAATAAGC
>JBHYFA010000072.1:0-13862 GCA_051859825.1 Schleiferiaceae bacterium | reverse complement strand
TACTGATCTACTTCTCCGTCGAGAATCATATTGAAACCTTTGATGGTGTCTTCGATGCTTACCAATACTCCTTTGAGTCCGGTAAACTGCTCGGCTACGTGGAATGGCTGTGAAAGGAAACGTTGAACACGACGGGCACGGTGTACGACCATCTTATCTTCTTCGCTCAATTCATCCATACCAAGAATGGCGATGATATCTTGCAATTCTTTGTAGCGCTGAAGGGTTTCTTTCACGCGCTGTGCACAACGGTAATGCTCGTCACCTACGATGGTAGGATTGAGGATACGTGAGGTAGAATCCAAGGGGTCAACCGCAGGGTAAATACCGAGCTCGGCAATCTTACGACTCAATACCGTAGTGGCATCTAAGTGAGCAAAGGTGGTTGCGGGAGCGGGGTCGGTAAGGTCATCCGCAGGTACGTAAACCGCCTGTACGGATGTAATAGAACCACGCTTGGTAGAGGTAATACGCTCTTGCATCACACCCATCTCCGTAGCAAGTGTAGGCTGGTAACCTACCGCTGATGGCATACGTCCGAGAAGGGCCGATACCTCAGAACCAGCTTGGGTAAAGCGGAAAATGTTGTCAATAAAGAAAAGGATATCACGTCCTTGTCCTTCGCCGTCACCATCGCGGAAGTACTCCGCCAGGGATAGACCGGAAAGGGCTACACGGGCACGTGCTCCGGGAGGCTCGTTCATCTGACCGAAAACGAAAGTAGCCTTAGACTCTTTCAATTCTTCGTCGTTGATGGCCGAAAGATCCCATCCGCCCTCTTCCATAGAGTGCTTGAATTTTTCACCGTACTTGATGATGTTGGCTTCGATCATCTCGCGAAGAAGGTCGTTCCCCTCACGCGTGCGCTCACCTACACCGGCAAATACAGAAAGACCACCGTGGCCTTTGGCAATATTGTTAATCAACTCCTGGATAAGTACGGTTTTACCCACACCAGCACCACCGAAAAGACCAATTTTACCCCCTTTTGCATACGGCTCGATAAGGTCGATAACTTTGATACCTGTGTAGAGAATTTCCTCAGAAGTAGAAAGATCTTCGTATTTCGGCGGGGCATTGTGGATGGAGCGACGCGCATTGCTGTCGAGCTGCTTCATTCCGTCGATGGCCGTGCCGGTTACATTAAACAGGCGACCTTTGATTTCATCACCAATAGGCATAGAGATAGGGGTACCTACTGCGCGAACTTCTTGACCACGCTTCAAGCCGTCGGTAGAATCCATAGCAACCGCACGTACGGTGTCTTCACCAATGTGTTGCTGGGTTTCAAGCACAAGCTTCTGACCATTGTGGTCAATTTCGAGGGCTTCGTAAATCTTAGGTAACTCAATGTCCGTAGTATCGAACATTACGTCCACTACTGGACCGATGATTTGTGAAATTTTTCCTTTGATTTCAGACATGTTAGGAAACGTTTTATTTGGTTGAATGCTTCTCAATAAACAAATGCGTAAATCAAGAAGTTACTCCTATTTTACTTCCAGTGGAAAGCGGAAAAAACCAACTTTTTACCACTAAAAAGTACCTGTTTAATTCGACCGCAAAAATAGTCTGAATAATCAAAGATTTAGCGATTTTTTTTGATTTTTTTTTAATGCAAAAAATCGGGGCTGTCGTGCGTTTTTACATGGGATCGAACGCTTGGACTGGAATAATAAAATACTGATTATGAATGAGTTTAACACATTCAAAATGCATGTAAAGTCAATCTTGTCAACGAAGTTTTTATTCCTAGCTACACAGATTGTGCTTATGCGAGCTCGCACATTGCGTCAATCGCCTCCTTGATATTCTCACGAATTTGCAAAATATCTGCCTCCATCATGTAGCATGGTGCGCAAATAATTTTGTTCTTTTTGTCTAACGAAATACCATCCACACCTTTCATTTGAATTTTTCCACCTACGGCTTCTACACCGGCGGAAATAGCCTTGATATCGTATGGTGAAGCTTCTTGATCGCTACCCACGGAAAAGGTTGCGCCGAGCTCCATCCCTTCGAGCGCCTTTGCTAAGGTGGTGGGACTCATACATAGGGCGGCAATGGGCTTTGATTGTTTCACTACAGCTTGGAGAAAATCGCGTACTGTTTCATCTATATCACCTTCTGGACCGGAAAAGGCCCACTTGGTGAAATTCTTTGCGGTGCCAAAACCTCCGGGCATCACTAGGGCGTCGATACTATCGGCGTGGGAAACCAGTAAAGCTTCGATTTCACCGCGAGCAATTCGAGCGGATTCGATCAAAACGTTGCGGGTTTCGTTCATTTCTTCTCCATTGAGATGGTTGACCACGTGGTGCTGATCAAAATTAGGCGCTAGGCAAACATACTCGTGTCCGGCCTCGCGAATGGCTAGTAGACTTAAAACTGCTTCGTGGATTTCTGTTCCGTCGTACACCCCGCTACCGTGTAAAAGCACACCTATCTTCATGATATTTGGATTTATATGTTGAGCAAAATAATGCTGCTAATGTACAAAACAAGATGTATAAATGGAAAGTAATGAAGTGTTATTGCTTATTGAAAATTGGATTGCATCACGAATACACGAAGGTATTTTTACTTTGATGTTGCTGGACAAAATTTTAAAACCACGAAAGGCACGAAAGTGTTGCTGCTTTGATTGTTGCTGCGCATATTTTTAAGACCACGAAAGGCACGAAAGGCACGAAGCTTCACATATTTAGAACCACGAAAGGCACGAAATACACGAAAATGTTGCTTCGCAACGGTTGGGGCGTAAATATGGAACTTTGAAGGGGTACGCAATCCATTTTTCGTGCTTTTCGAGTGTTTCGTGGTTTTCGTGCCTTTCGTGGTTAAAAAAAATCAACCACAAAAAAAACCGCCCTACGAGAGAGCGGTTTTTAAATATATGTTTAAATAAAATCGAAGCTGTGGCCTTATCCTTCCAAGGCAGCGGCACCACCAACAATCTCAAGGATTTCGTTGGTAATAGCAGCCTGACGTGCTTTGTTGTAATCGAGCTTCAATAGGCGTGACAATTCTTTCGCGTTGTCGGTGGCCTTATGCATGGCAGTCATACGTGCACCGTGCTCAGAGGCATTGGAATCCAAAACGGCTTTGAAGAGCTGAGTTTTCAAAGATTTAGGGATAAGCTCCTCCACAATTTCTTCCTTACCGGGCTCGAAAATATAATCCAAAGCCTGGTCTGTACTCGCATCATCAGGTGGTGCTATAGGAAGCATGGTTTCTGTGATAACTTCTTGAGAACCGGCATTTTTAAAGTGGTTATATACCACTTCTACTTTGTCGTAATTGCCGGAAGTAAAGTTATCCATTGCCATTTGTGCCACGGCCGCAACATCGTCAAACTGGATGTTGTTGAAGATATCGCTGTGGTTGGCTACTACGGGATATACCTTTTTCAAAAGGTCGTTTCCTTTTTTACCAATGGCAACGATTTCCACTTCTACTCCTTGATTCACGTAATTCGCGGCAACACGACGGGCTTGACGGATAACGTTGGCGTTGAAAGCTCCACAAAGTCCACGGTTTGAAGTAAGCGTAATAAGCAATACTTTACGCAGAGGACGTTGTGCACCGTAAAGACTCTCGCTTTGATCCAAAGAGGCGTTGAGTCCGCTGAGTAACTCTTGGAGTTTCTCGGCGTAAGGACGCATCTGCTGGATGGCATCTTGAGCCTTCTTCAGCTTAGCAGCAGAAACCATTTTCATGGCAGAGGTAATCTGCATGGTACTGCCTACCGACTGAATCCGGTTACGTAGTTCTTTAAGATTGGCCATGAAAAACCAGGTTCAATGATTAATATTTAGCTGAAAGTTCAGCGGCTACCTTTTCAAGTACAGATGTTTGTGCATCTGAATACTGTCCGGCTTTAAGTTGATCTAACACATCGCGGTGCTTGGCATCGAGATACTCTAGGTATTCTTTTTCAAACTCACGTACACGATCAACGGGAACTTTATTGAGCAATCCTTTGGTACCACAATAGATAATGGCAATTTGCTTTTCAACCGGCAATGGGCTGTTTACATTTTGCTTTAAGATCTCTACGTTACGGCGACCTTTGTTGATTACCGACATAGTGGCGGCATCGAGGTCAGAACCAAATTTCGCAAAAGCTTCTAGTTCGCGGAACTGAGCTTGGTCGAGCTTCAAGGTACCGGCTACTTTCTTCATCGACTTGATCTGCGCTGAACCTCCTACACGTGATACGGAGATACCTACGTTAATCGCAGGGCGAACACCCGAGTTGAACAAGTCAGACTCGAGGAAGATCTGTCCGTCGGTAATCGAAATTACGTTGGTAGGGATATAGGCAGAAACGTCACCCGCTTGGGTTTCGATAATCGGCAATGCGGTAAGTGAACCTCCACCTTTCACTTTGCCTTTGAGCGACTCAGGAAGGTCGTTCATTTGCGCAGCGATTTCGTCGTTGTTGATCACCTTAGCTGCACGCTCTAGCAAGCGAGAGTGAAGGTAGAATACGTCACCAGGATAGGCCTCACGACCGGGTGGACGACGAAGGAGGAGAGATACCTCACGGTAAGCAACGGCTTGCTTAGAAAGGTCATCATAAACGATAAGTGCAGGACGTCCGGTATCGCGGAAGTACTCACCGATGGCGGCACCAGCGAAAGGAGCGTAAAACTGCATCGGTGCAGGGTCAGAGGCGTTAGCGGCAACAATTACGGTGTAATCCATTGCTCCGGCTTCTTCCAACGTCTTTTGGATCTGCGCGATGGTCGAACCTTTTTGTCCGATACCTACGTAGATACAGAAAACGGGCTCACCTGCATCGTAAAATTCTTTTTGATTGATGATGGTATCGATGGCAACGGCTGTTTTACCAGTCTGACGGTCACCAATGATAAGCTCACGCTGACCACGTCCGATAGGAATCATGGCGTCAACGGCTTTGATACCGGTTTGTAGCGGCTCATTTACCGGTTGACGGAAAATTACCCCGGGTGCTTTGCGCTCCAATGGCATTTCGAACATTTCACCGTCGATGGCGCCTTTACCGTCGATGGGGTGTCCGAGAGTGTTTACTACACGACCAACGATGCCTTCACCTACGTTGATAGAGGCGATACGTCCGGTGCGCTTAACCGTGCTTCCTTCTCTAATTTCGGTAGAAGCACCTAAAAGTACGATACCTACGTTGTCTTCTTCAAGGTTAAGAACGATACCTTGTAGTCCATTTTCAAATTCAACGAGTTCACCAGCTTGAGCGGATGAAAGTCCGAAAGCGCGGGCGATACCGTCACCTACTTGCAGGATGGTACCTACTTCCTGCAATTCTGTTTCGTTGCGGAAACCTGAAAGTTGTTCTCTAAGGATTGCTGAGACTTCAGCGGGTTTAACTTCAGCCATTGGGATTGCTTTTATTTAATATTGTGGTACGTAAAGGTTTTTGGAGAATTGTTGCTTCAAGCCGGCAAGTTTGGCCGCAACACTTCCGTTGTACTCTTGATCTTCAAGACGTACGATGATACCGGCGATGATGTCCGGGTTTACATGGAAAACGATATTCACATCGCTTTTAGCCCATTCGCGCAAGGCTTTTTCTACGCTTTGCTGCAATTCGGCAGACAAGGCCATAGAGGTAGTAACACTCGCTTCTTTGATGCCCTTCATTTCACGGTACTGACGCATGAAGCTTTCGGCAATTTCCAAAAGAATATCCTCACGGTTCTTACGTGTAATTAAATGAACGAACATCATGGTGGGTTCTTGGAAAGAAGCCTGAAAAAGCGTATTGAGTACACTAATTTTCTTGTCTTTCCTTACCACCGGACTTTTAAGGAGAAGGCGCAAATCACGACTTTCCTTACCAATATTTTCCAGGCTTTGCATATCAGCAGCGATTTCCTCCACCAAAGATTTGTCTTTGGCAAGGATGAGCAATGATTTTGCGTAGCGACTGGCAATTTTTACTGACCGCATAAGATGATCGGTTTAGTAATGTTTAGTTGATGTCTTGAAGCATCTCGTTGATAAGAGCTTCGTGCTTTTTGGCGTCGGCCAATTCAGAGCGAAGAATTTTCTCGGCCATTTCTACACTGAGAATAGCAACTTGATTCTTCAATTCAGTCATGGCAGCTTTCTTTTCTAAATCGATTTGCTCTCTGGCAGAGGCAATGATTTTCTCGGCTTCATTTTTCGCGGTTTCCTTAGCGGCTTCCACGGTTTTATCGCGAAGTTCACGACCTTCTTTGAGCATAGCGTCGCGCTCTGCACGGGCTTCAGCAAGAATTTTTTCGTTGTCGGCCTGAAGATTTTTCATTTCTTCACGAGCCTTCTCTGCGGATTTCAACGCATTGTCGATGCTTTCTTCACGCTCTTTAATGGTGTTAAGGATAGGCTTCCAAGCAAAAGCTTTAAGAAGGATAACCAAGATACCGAATGAAAGGGTTGTCCAGAAAAACAGACCGAATGATGGGGTTACTAAATCCATGGGATACTAGTATTGATTTTTTCGTTCAATTAAAAAAACACGGAGCAGACCCAACGTCTGCTCCGATAAGGTTACTTACGCACCTACGTTGTTACCTAACAACGCAACTACGATTGCAAACAGACCCGCGCCCTCGATAAGAGCGGCAGCGATAATCATAGCGGTTTGGATTTTACCAGTAGCTTCAGGCTGACGAGCTATACCTTCCATAGCTGATCCACCAATTCTACCAATACCTAGTCCTACACCTAGTGCAGCGATTCCGGCTCCGATTGCAGCGATACTTCCTACCATTGTAAATTGATTTAGAGGAATTAAACAAAAAACTACCTTAGTGGTGCTCGTGTTCTTCCACAGCTTGTCCGATAAACAAAGCCGTGAGCAGCGCAAAAATGTACGCCTGCAACAGAGCAACCAAAACTTTTATTATAAAGATGAAAACAGTGAGCAATACTGCTGCTGGACTCACCCAAATGGTTTCTAATACGAAAATAAGTGAAATCAAGCTCAAGATTACGATGTGACCCGCTGTCATGTTGGCAAACAAACGAATCATCAAAGCAAACGGCTTGGTAAGCACGCCTACCAATTCAATTGGAGCAAGAAGAATACGCACGGGAACGGGAACACCAGGCATCCATAACATGTGCATCCAGTAATCTTTCTTTCCGTTGAAGTTGGTAATAAACAAGGTAAATAATGCCAATACCATGGTGAAAGCAATATTTCCAGAAAGGTTAGCTCCCCCAGGAATTACGGGCATCAAACCAAGCATGTTGGCAATCCACACGAAGAAAAATAGAGAAAGCAAATAAGGCGTAAAACGTTGGTAGTGTTTTGGCCCGATATTAACCAAAGCCAACTCGTCGCGAACGTAAATAATTAATGGCTCAACTAAAGAAGCAATACCTTTAGGTGCGGCCTGACTCCCATTTTTCTTGTAAAAACCCGCAGCAGGAATGAATACGAGTAACACTAAAAAGATGGTTACGAAAAGTGAAGCCACATTTTTAGTGATAGAAATATCGAGTGGCTGAGCAGTAATCACATTATGCTCTTCATCGTAACGAACGTAAGCACCTTTTTTATTAGGCGTTTCTTCGGCGTAATAAATTTTTTCGTGGTATTTCACGAAGCGTTGTCCGTTAACTTCAACTACTTCCTTACCCGAATCATCGTGATGGAAGGCGGAAGACATGAAGGTTACCAATCCATTCTCCGTGTAAAGGATAACGGGAAGCGGCACACTTACGGGGTGATTGTTCCAATCGAAGATATGCCAATCGTGGGCATCGGAAATGTGGTGCATAATCACCTCATTTACATCTTCTTTTTCCTGAATTTCGGGAATGACGGCTTCGGTAGAGCTTTCGTCAGAATCTGAAACTTCCACAGTAGAAGACGCGAAAGCAGGAAGCATGAAAAGGGCTAATAGAAACGAAAAAATAGACGGCTTGTGCATGAGGTTTAACATTTATTACCTACCCTGAAGTTGGCCGCAAATGTACATCAACCGACAAAACAAAGCGCGCAAGTTTTTAGATTTTTTTTAGATATGAACCCTTCTTAAAATCAGGAGTTTACAATCTTTGAAGCACCTATTGCCCAAGTGAGAAGATACACAAGGTACCCACTGAGCAGCAAAATAACCCACTCGAGTGTGAGTTTTTCGGTGGTATAAACGGCGATTAAGGTGCATATCATCACCGCAAACATTTTGAGCATACCCACAATTAATATCGCTCCCGTAACCCATTCTTGTTGGCGCGTTTTTAGGATGGCTAAAATTTGAAACCCACCCATCAGCAAGGCGAATTGCAGACCATATACGCTAGGAAAGAAAAAGGCGCTTTCTGTCCAAGTGTGGGGATAAAAAGTTTGGTGGAAAAAAACCATTACAACGGTCAATATCACCGTAATAATAGAGAAAAGCACGGTTGCGGAAATTTTTTTCATGGAAGAAAGCGAAATCTATTTTTTGGAAAT
This sequence comes from Schleiferiaceae bacterium, assembly GCA_051859825.1. Taxonomy (GTDB): domain Bacteria; phylum Bacteroidota; class Bacteroidia; order Flavobacteriales; family Schleiferiaceae; genus CSBr16-58. The sequence continues at coordinate 5,410 of JBHYFA010000072.1, read as the reverse complement.
ATCCATAACTTGCTTGATAGCCAAATACAAAGCTATTCCCACTCCCAAAAGAGAAAGTAGTATGGTAAAAAGTGCTTTATCAGAATCACGATCGAGGTAGGTTCCCAGCCAAGAAAAGCCAGCGATTACGATGGCCATCTGAAACACCAATCCTGTAAGGGCGATGTAGGTATTAGGCTGTTTTCCCACTAGCTGCCGGCGACTTTTGGTCTTGCTTGTCTTTAATCTCACGGATTACACCTCCCATCTGACAGTTTCCGGTAAACTCTGCTCCCGGTTCAACGGAGAGGCGCTCGGTTTTTATTTCACCGTGTACTACGGCAGATTCGGTGAGGGTAAGATTTTCAGTGGCGATGAGGGAGCCGGAAAAATTACCACTAATGGTTGCTTGGGCACAGAAAACATCACCTTTCAGTTTTCCTTGCTCACCAATAACAAAGCGTCCTTTGATATTGACCTTACCGATTATTTCCCCGTCTAAGCGGAAATCACCATCGGAATAGATGTCACCTTCGATTTTTGTTCCCTGCAAAATTCTATTGCTAATGGCCGATGGAACCGGGTTGTTTTTTTTATTGGATTTAATCATTGTGCGCTTTTATGATTATTGACTAGCAAATCGAACGTTAAAGAAGGTTTGGTATTCATCAACCGCTTCTTCTTTATACATGACCTGAAAATTAGACTGCGAAATTACAAAATGTTTATAATTAGGAGGCAGGTATTGAGCAATTTCTATTCGGCCATCAATTTTTTCAAAATAATTTAATGCTTTTTGCGCATTACTAAAGCCGCTAATGATAACAAGTTGATAGCTTGTACCCATTAAAATATTCTTACTGGTAAGGCGCTCACCGGAGAACTCTTGCATGTTGAAGTCGGAAATAGAATTGCGAATTCGGTTAAAATCTGCGCCTCGACGAGGAATGATTAACACGTATTGAAAAGCCTCATTGCGGTTGTCGGAGAACATAGATTCTGCACGTTGCAATTCTGGCGAAGCGTTCACTGTGGCATTTAAATAAGCCAAAATCTCGTCTGCCTCCGCACCAACAGTGGTGTTTTTGTACTTCTCGGAAACAATTTGCAAGTGCTCAACAAAGCGCTCTACTTTTCCTTGTCCACCAACGCAAAGGGCTTTCAGCAATTCTAGTTTAGGTTGCAACTCAGTATTTGCATATTCAAGTATTCCCTTTTCGCATTTTTGTAGAGCCAAGGAGTAAGCCCCTTTGTTGTATAGGGCATACGCATCTCGATAAAACTTTTCGGCTTCGGCATCATGCTGGCTATCGGCATCGGGGTCTAAGGAGCCATCAAGCAGTTGGGCAAAAGCGGTATGGCCGTACTCACTTTGTAGTTTGCCGCAATAATTATCGTTCTTCTCCGCTTGTTTGGTTTCTCTGGTAAGCAGACATAAGGTGTAGAGCGTACGGGGTTCGAATTCTGCCTTGGGATAGCGCTTGAGTAATTGTTCCAAAATACCCACGGCTTCTTTCAAGTCTTCCAAAACTTCACGATACACCAATTCCGCGCCCTGGTGCGCTTTGATAATGCGTTGGTGCGATGCCTCTAATGAATCTGGCTCAAGGGGCAATCGGGCGATGTAGTAAGCCGGATGCAGCGGATTTTTCAAACTGTCGAGTTCTTCTTCCGGATCGTTTTCTTCAGCTCCAGGGGTAAAGTCACTAATACTGGTTTTCACCTTTCGACGCCAATTGTCTTCCAACTTCCTAGACCCCCAACGATTGGAGAATTCCGCTACTCCGGTATTCCTCTGATTATCGTCGTAGAAGTACCATTTACCACTGCGTTGTCCGCCAGCCATACCTCCACCGAGCGTTCCACCTTGTCCTCCAGCCATCATGGTTCGCGCTTCTTGCGCCCGGGCTTCTTCTTCCTTTTTGCGCTCTAATTCACGAATGTGCTTTTTGATTATTTTATCGCGTTCTTTCTCCGGAAGGGCGGCGAGGGCTTGAAGAGAATCTTCTTCTTCGATGGTTCTCAGATGCTTTACCAACTCACCCAATGATTCGTTTTTCTTTTTCACTTCCTCATAACGAGGGTGTTCTTTTGGCAAAGACTGATAGGCCGTATCGTAATGACCGGCTGCGGGAACGTATTCGCGAAATTCAAAGTGGAGTTCTCCTTTACGAAGGTGCGACAATCCAAGCTGGGTGGTATTGACCGTATTGGTACGAATCGATCTTGCCAGGTAATCCATTGCCTCGGGAATATGGTCTTCCTTGATGGCAATATCGGCCATGGCGTAATAGATTTGATCACGGTTGTCGCGGTTTTTATCGCTCTTCAACATTTTCCGTAAATCCGAATACACGGGTTCGCTTTTTTCCAAAAGTGGGTTGAAGTTGCGCACCCGAGCCATTACTGCGGCAAAATAAAAGTCGTAGGGAGGTTTCATTTTCACTACCTTTTGGTAGGTTTCTGCCGCCTCGTAATCTTTCCCCAGCAATTCGTAAAGCTGGGCCTGAATGTAGGTGAGTCGTACCTTCCTTTCTTTTTTAAGATTAAGCTTTTTCGACTCTTCGATTAGCTCAATTGCTCGCTCGAAGTTTTTCTTTTTGATTTCCATTTCCGCCATAGACAGAACCGCTTCTTTTTGCAGAGATTTTGCCACGCGAGGGTTACGGTAGAGTTTATCAAACTGCTCTTGTGCTCCGGCGTAATTTCCTACTTGAACATAGGTTCTAGCTGCCCACAAACGCGCTTCGTGCACCACATCGCCTTTTGGAAATTCTACGATAACATAGTTAAACGCCTCCAATGCAGGAAACCAATACCTGCGATAAAAGCGGGCCTTACCTATGAGGAGATAACTATCGTCGATGTACTTATTTTTTTGGTCGCGCCCAAAAACCATAGAATGCTCTTTAATGGTTTTCACGCCTTTTTCTTCGGCGCGCTCCATATCGGGATCTAATCGAGCAACATCAGCCTCGGTGGGCCAGATATATATTGGAAGAAGTTCTAGGTAATTGTCTTGATAGGCGCCCTCTAATCCCTCAACGCCTTTGCGAAGCGCTTCATTTCCGTTGAATAGGGGGTTGTATTTTGAAGACAGCATGTGCCAGTTGCGACTAAGCCATGTATTCTTGGATCTACTGCATCCTGATACAAGAGCCTGTGCAACAACAACTAAGGCCAAAAAAACTAAACCCTTAAATCTCACCTTTACATTCGTGTGCTTTATAAACTCAAAATGATTGATATTAGTATATGTACTGGCAGGTATTTTTTCGTTTTTAGATTTTGCTTAGGAAAACGAGAAAACCCTAAAAAAACAAATCATTTTAAGCGGCGGCAAAGATGCGGTAAATAGCAACGTAATACAAATAGAAAAAATTACCACTCAAGTCGATAGCCAAAACTCCGAATTAGTCCGATAAAAAATGTGGGGTGAGCAGGATCTACGGCAAAATAGTTGAAGCTAGGCGCTAATTCCCAAAACATGTGTGCCTTACCCCAGAAATTATCCGGGTTGGTTCCAATACGAAAGTTTAAACCGATAGGAATAGAAACGAAACCCGTATATCCTGTACCGGTAGAAAAACGCTCTAGTTCGGTATTACTATTATCGAAATTGTAACGGTGCGGACCTTCAAAAACCTCGTTGTTTATACTAACCTGCTTGAAGTTTACCGAATACGCATTGATGGAGTACCTACCCCCAAAACTAGTTGTAAAGCCTGCACCCACGCCGCCATACAGGCTAAAGCGGTTTTGTTTGTTCCAATAGTACAAATACTGCGCTTGCACTCCGACACGTGTACTACGATGGCCGATGTTATAATTTGTTTGTTCAACACTATCTATAAAAGCCGTTTGGCCACCGGAGGAAATGCTGTCTAATGCTTGCAGATATCTATTTTGAAAACTCCCGATAAACAGATTTGTATTTCCGAATAGCAGGCCAATACGCAGAACCGGTCCATGTTCTTCGCTTTTTGTACTGTGAAATCCCAACCAAAATGAGCCCAGTAATTCTTCGGAATAGAGATTTTCAGAAAGACTTTTATCAAAACCCTCTTGCACTAAAGCAGAATTTGGCAAACGTTCGGGAATATTAGTAGAAAAATCGTGCGTTGTACCTAACGGATGAAGATTTAAACCGGCTTCTCTCAGTTGGAAGCGTTGTGCGTGCATGCTAAAAGCTCCGAGAATAAAAATGCAGCTTAGCGACAGAAGGGTTTTATGCATAAGAATGAAACTAAAGGTGATGGATGATTCAAAAAAACGCCTGATAGTAATACTCGAAAGAACGGATTTTATTTGTAAATATTTTAGGGCGTGAGGAAAATTGAAGAAAATCTGAAAGCTTAGCTAACCTAACCAACGATTATCCAAAAAAACGCTACATAAAAAATAACCAGAGATAACGTAAACAGAACAGATAATAAGATTCCCGCATTTTTTCTTTTAATGCTCACATGACAGCAACTTAAAAGCATGTTTTTTAATAGGTTGAAAAAAGAATAAACAATAAGACAAAGAATCCCAAAAAAATATCCCTCATTTCATGAGCCGCATTAGCTGAACCTTCAGTATATGGAAAGTCCCAGAATTTACGATATGGAACAAAGGGTTTCTTCATCATCATATTATAACCATTAAGCAATAAAAATCGCAACGAAATCCCTAAAAAACGAAAAATAATAGAGCCGAAAAACATGATTTATAGTTTTAAAAGTTCCAACATCCCCGTAGGATCCATCAGCATCACCGGGTTATTCTGCACAAAGTTATAGGGCGTAACCCAGCTGCGGAAGGCGTGCATGGGATCCACACTCAACCACACACTCACCCTCGGCTCATAATACCGCGCCCCGGCATACACCAAACCAGTTTGTTCGCAAATTGATATTTTTTCAAAGGTGCTTACGATTGTTGTGCCGATTGAATCCTTGCTTTTGTTTACCACTATTTGACGGCACAACAATTCACCATCCTCAATATGCCCCGTAAAGCCGAACATGCTACGAAAACTACTTTGCGGTGATGCATTATCGTACTGCAAAGTATGCCCCCAAGGATCCCTCCAAAAGAATTCGTGTGGACTTCCATCAGCCTTTGTAACCCACTCCACAGAGCCCAAATAGTCAGGATGATACCAGTACGAAATATCCATCTGGCGGCAGTTGATTTCTAATTGCGTGAAGGCGTGGTACTGCTGGCGTTCGCAAAGGCATTGTGGGTCTTCCTCGCAATCTTCTAAGCCATCGAAATAAAAGTCCAACGGAAACTGATGCTCCAACCGTACCGGTGCAAAAAACGACACCCAATCTACCTCCGTATTGATTTCCTCATAATGGTGCGAAAGCTGGTCTAATATCCAATATACCGTGTTCACCGTACCGTTGCTATTCGACTGCATCGGCTCCAAACCCTCACGGCG
>JBHYFA010000071.1:4643-13941 GCA_051859825.1 Schleiferiaceae bacterium | reverse complement strand
ATGCACTGCTAATTCCTCCGCAATATATGGCAATTTTTTGTGTGTGGCAATATGCTGTAAAATCCAACTAAACGCGGCACAAACGCGATTCATCGCGTTGCTCTCAGCGATTCATCGCGTTTTTCCTAAAGATTCACCGCGCCTATAAAACCCCCAAATTCCTCCCCACTTTCTCAAAGGCTGCAATCGCAGCATCCAAATGCGCCTTCTCATGCGCGGCAGACAATTGTACACGAATGCGGGCTTCGCCTTTAGGAACAACCGGATAGAAGAACCCAATTACATAAATGCCTTCTTCCAAGAGGGCATCGGCAAATTTTTGCGAAAGCGCAGCGTCGTACAACATCACGGGAACAATCGCGGATTCGCCGTCCTTAATGTCGAAACCTGCCGCCTTGATTCCGGCTTTGAAATACTTGGTGTTTTCTTCCAATTTGTCGCGTAATTCGGTGGTTTCGCTCAGCAAATCAAAAACGGCGATAGAGGCCCCCACGATGGATGGAGCCAGTGAATTACTGAATAAATACGGACGAGAGCGCTGACGTAGCATGTCGATGATTTCCTTTTTTCCGGTGGTAAACCCTCCCATTGCACCGCCTAATGCCTTACCTAAAGTGCCGGTGATGATGTCCACCTCGCCCATTACACCACGAAGTTCAATCGAGCCACGACCGGTTTTGCCAATAAAGCCGGATGCGTGACACTCGTCCACCATCACCATGGCATCGTATTTTTTGGCCAAATTCACAATTTTATCCAAAGGAGCAACGTAGCCGTCCATGGAAAACACCCCGTCGGTCACGATGATTTTGAAACGAGCCTTGTCGGAGGCCTCTTTTAATTTTTCTTCCAACTCCTCCATGTTGTTATTGGCATAACGATAGCGTTGCGCCTTGCAGAGTCTTACCCCGTCGATGATGGAAGCGTGGTTGAGCGAGTCCGAAATAATGGCGTCTTCCGGGCCTAGTAGGGGTTCGAATACTCCACCGTTGGCATCAAAAGCGGCGGCGTAAAGGATGGTGTCTTCGGTTTGATGAAAATCGGCAATTTTCTTCTCCAAGGTTTTGTGGATGTCTTGCGTTCCGCAAATGAAACGCACACTGCTCATTCCGAAGCCGTGGGTATCTAGTGCGTCTTTGGCGGCCTGAATTACTTTGGGGTGCGACGATAAACCGAGGTAGTTGTTGGAACAAAAGTTTAGCACCTTTTTTCCGTTGACCAAAATTTCGGCACCTTGCGGACCTTCGATTATACGTTCGCGCTTGTAAAGACCTGCGCTTTCAATGGCTTTGAGTTCTTCCTGGAGGTATTCTTGAATTTTACCGTACATCGTGTTTTTTATTTAGAAATGTAAATGAATCGTTTGGACGTCTTTTGTTTTTCGTTAAACGCAACAAAGGTATAATGCCCGCTGCTTTTAAGACGCATACTTATACTAATGCTTCCACCCGTAGTAGTGTTCGGGATTTTTCCTTGATCTATAATTTTTCCGTTATCGTCAAATACCTGCCATTGGAAATTTTGCATAGCCTTATCGCTCTGAATATGAGCCTCATTTTCATAAATGTAAACCCTCATTTTTTCCTCGTCGAATTTCTCGGTAAATAAATTCCGCAGGTAAATGCTGTCCGTTGCGTGATTTCGGGTAATTACCGTTCCGCTGTCGGTGGCTATTTGGGGCGTGCCCACAAGCAAAAACCGATTGCCGCCGGAAACGCTCGCTCCGGGACGTGCTTCCAAAAACAAGTAGGCAATCTGATTTAGCGGAGGTTGAATGTTGAGGTTGTTGAATGTGAGATTGCCTCCGGAAACACTGCCGCTATCTAGAATTGTGGCGTTTTGTGGATTGGCATCGGTGCTCCATTTTAGTATGAAACGAGAAATGTCTGCGGATGTGAAATTTCCCTGAATGGGGTATTCGACGGACTGGATGTTGGCAAGATTGCGGTTGAGTTCCATTTGGCTGATTTGCACCAGTCCTGAATTCTGACCACTGATCAAACTCCTGCTGCCCATTCGACTCTTTAGGTCGGTGCTGACTAAAGTGCCAAAAACCTCTGCCTGTACCGAAACATTGGTCAAGCCGATTTGTCTGCTGGCGCCCGTGCCTCCTCCGCGTTCGCTGATCCATTCGATGATGATGGTGTCACCCGGTGGAATGCTAAGTCCGGTTATAATGGCACTGAGGGTGTCGGGATTGTTGTTTTGGGTGGAGTAGTCTAGGGCGATTACTCGGTTGCCTTGCACGAAGACCTCGTACTCGGGATAGCGCACGAGTGTGAGACGTTCGGCCTTCCCAACATAGCTGATTTCTAGTGCGCTGATGATTTGACCGGTGCCGTTGAGTATTTCCAATTTTTGGGTAATTCTTCCCGTGGCTGCGGTGTGCTGAAAACCAAATACCGAAGCGTTTCCGCGTAATCCGCCCGTGCTCCCCGTGCCCCAGTCGCCGCCGTAGGTAGATAAAGTGCTGCTCCAACCGTTGGGTATGCTAGCCGCCGATTGGAATCCGGAGAAGTCTTGTTGGTAGGCAGAGCCAAATTGTGAAAGAACGGGGATTTGAGCTTGCAGTCCGGTAAACACGAGAAATACCCATCCGGTAAGTAACTTTTGCATGATTAAAATGGATTAAGGCATTTGCGAACTGGTGAATTGAATGGGGCCAGCCGATACGTTTTGATTGGCATTGGCACCGGGAGCGAGTCTCACTTGTACGTAAAAATACCTCGGCTGATTGGGGCTAAGTACGAAGCTTAAGCCGGAGAAATTCAGTGTGGTATTCGGATTCACACTGGAAAGTGTTTGCAAAAGAACGGGGTTGGATGAAAGAGTCGAATCCTGCGAAACTAGGAGTGAGACTTCCAAAATATCCGAAGACGATAATCCGGATTCAAAAAATACGCTTACTTCGTCGATCATCATAGGCGCTTGAAAAGCCTCGGCTTTGGCGTGACGAAGGAAGATATTTTCGTGTTCGTTGATGCTCGCCGGACTAAATTCTTCCGCAGGGCCAACCAGAAGTTGGGGTTCATTGGAAAGGCTAAATCGAGCACGCACGGGAAGGTGGTCAGAAAGGTTGTGAACCGCGCTGATGATGGAGGCCGGAAGAGTGGGGTGTGCCGGCGGATCAATCAAGGCTACGTTATAGTGCAGACCGGCATTGCCAAAAGCCTCATAACTCCCCGGTACATAGTCGATGCCGCCGGTTTGATAAACCGCCCGACTGCCCAAAATCAAATCAAAGCGATCGTCCATACCACCAGCCGCACCCCCGATGGTTCCGTAGGGAATGGTGCTATTGGAGGCGGTAGTTCGTGGGGATTGAGTGTGGAGAATAGCATTGCTGGGCAGCGACCAACTCCCCGTCCAGGTAATAAATTCGTAGAGCGCCCCATCGTCGGTGGTGTTTGGGGTGGTAATCATTTGGTAGCCGCTGCCGTCGGTTTCTGATTTGAGGTTAAAATCGCCGCAAGCGAGAAAGTAGCTTCCGAAGGGTAGGGCGTTAGTGTATTTTCTTAAGGTGTCTAATTCTGCGTCGCGCTGGGCTCGGTCGGACGAGCTGCTGCCGGCTTTCAGATGAACAGAAAACACGTAGAGGGTATCAAAACTTCCGTTGGGCAAAAGCGAAAAACGGTATATCGGACGTAGAGCTGTGGGATATACAACCGTGGGGCCGGCGGTAAATGAACTGGTTTTGTAGTAAGCCACGTTGTCTAATGAAGACGCATCGATGTACGGCGCCATGGAAAAAGTAGTACTATCAGAATTTAAAACATCGTTTAAAAACAAGGTTGCCGCCGCTTGATTGGTGACCTCTTGCAAGACCAAAATATCGGGATGCATTTCCGTTAGTACATGTCGAAATTCTGCGGAGCGCTGTGGGCCGGTATTTACCGAATAATTGAGGGCATTCCAACTTACAAATTCTATTTCTTGCGCATTGACAATCAGCGACAAAAACACAAAAACAAACGATATCAAACGCATACAAATGAATTAAGGCACAAATATATGGCAACAATCAATTGGGGAATGTTTTCTTATCAATACTTTTTGTTTTTGTAATGCGTTTACATATCGCGATACTGTACGGCAACACCGCGATTCATCGCGATGTACATTTGCCATTTCAAAACAAAACAATTGCGTTACGGAATTTTGTTTCTGCTGGGTTTTACTGCAATGCTGTTGCGTGGTCAACAGCAGACTTTTCAGCCTGAGCGGGAACGATGGATTGTTGGTTTGGGCGATACCTTGGTGTTGGATTCCTTGACGGTTCATCCTGAATATCTTTCGATTTTTGACGTGGAAGGCAATCCGCTGGATTCGGCGCGGTATTTTTTTGATTTAGAGAAAAATGCGCTATGGGTTTCGTCGGAGGTCGGGGATTCGGTGCGGGTAAATTATTTGGTTTTGCCCTATAATTTTTCCGAACCTTTTCGCAATAAACCCATGGAAATGTACCAAGAGGGAGTGATGGACAATCGTGCCATGTACCGCACCGGAGGAGTAGGGGAAAGCAATGTGGTGCCATTCGAAGGACTCACCCGCTCGGGATCAATTTCTCGGGGTGTGCGTGTGGGTAATGCGCAGGATCCGGTTTTGAGTTCTACCCTCGATTTGCAGCTTTCGGGAGAGATTGGCGAAGGAACGCAGATTCGCGCTTCCATCACCGACAATAATCTACCCGTACAGGGCGATGGTGCCAGCAGGCAAGTACGCGAATTTGACCGGGTATTTATTGAAATTGAGAATGATCGCTACGGAACGGTAACCGCCGGTGATTACACCATCGATAATACGGATGACTATTTTCTAAGCTTCTCAAAACGCATTTCCGGAGGGGGATTAAAAACCTCCCAGTCATTGGGTGAAAACGGCACCGTGGTCAATGCCGAGGCGAATGGAGCATTGGCACGGGGAAAATTTGCCCGCAATACGTTCCAAGCTGAAGAAGGAAATCAAGGTCCGTACAAGCTCTTCGGTAACGACGACGAACTTTTTATCATCATCATTTCCGGTAGTGAGAGGGTGTATATCGATGGGGTGTTGATGGAGCGTGGTGAGGACAACGATTACATCATGGACTACAACACCGGCGAGCTGCGATTTACCGCCTTGCAGCCCATTACCAAAGACCGCAGGATAGCCATTGAATTTCAGTATGTAGAGCAGAATTATCTCCGTTCGGTTTTTTACGGAGGTGCAGAGGTGGTGAGTGAAAAGTGGGATGTGTCTTTTACCATGTTTAGCGAGCAAGATTCGCCCAATCAGTCGCTTTTTCAAACCCTTACCGATGCGCAAAAGCAGGCCATGTCGGAAATCGGGCCGAACATTGAAAACGCGGTTTTCCCTTCCTTTGTAGAAGTGGAATTTTCGCCCGACAGAGTGCTTTACCGGTTAACAGACACCCTTGGCTTCGATAGTGTTTTTGTGTATTCCACCAATCCCAATGACCGACTCTTTGCCGTAACATTCACTCAGGTTGGCCCCAATAATGGCGATTATGTGGTAGATCGAACCTTGGCTAACGGCAGGGTATTTCGCTGGGTTGAACCCATCAATGGCGTGTCGCAGGGTGATTTTGCCCCTATCACCCGACTTACCACGCCCAAGCAATTGCAGGTGGCAACCTTACGGGGAAATTACCGTTGGGACGAGCATAATCAGATTGCTTTGGAGCTGGCCACATCCCGCAATGATCTCAACCGTTTTGCACCCGATGGCGCGGAGGGTAACATTGGCACGGCTTTGAAATTTGGCTATCAGAATCGCAGTAAACTCAAAGCTTGGAATCTCGAAACCACCGCCCAAATGGAATTTGTGGAAGGTTCGTTTACCACGGTAGAGCGTTTGCGTAACATCGAATTTGAGCGCGATTGGAACACCACTTTTTCTGATACCGCCGATCAGTTGCTGGGGAGTTTGCAGTTTCGTTTGAGTCGAAAAGAGTACGGTTCAGTGGCCTATGCTCTGGAGTTTTTCTCCAATGGCCCCTTTTCTGGAATACGACACAATATCATGAGTGATTTGCGGCATCAAAATTCTAAAATCATTATGGCAGCCAGTGCCTTGGAGAGTGATGATCTTTTTGGTCGCAGTTCCTTTTACCGACAAAAAAGTGATCTTTATTTGGGACTGAGCAATGCTTTCGGAATTGGCTTTCGCAGTGAGGTGGAATACAACGCCCGTCGGGATGCCGAAGATGTAATGATGGATGGATCCTATGCGTTTTACGACGGTCAGGCCTACGTGCGCATGGGTGACAGTTCGCGGTATTTCTTGGAGTTGTTCGTTTTCGGTCGCACCGACGATACTGCGCGGTCGGGGGTACAGGAGCGTAACGCCTTGGCTTTGGGCTACGGCTTAAAGGGGGAAGCCGAGATTGGTCGTGGAGGTCGTTTGCAGGCTTCCGTAACCGACCGTCACTTGAAAGTTTGGTTGCCCGAAGAATCGCCGTGGTTGCAGACCGTCACCGGGCGAGCGAAGTACAGTCAGCGCTTGTTTAGCAATATGCTCACCAGCACCACCTTTTACGAAGTTGGTTCGGGTTCGGAGCCGCGGAGAATATTCAGTTTCATCGAAGTTCCGCCCGGCACAGGAACGCATATTTGGGTGGACTACAACAACAATGGAGTGCAGGAGCTCGACGAGTTTGAGCCGGCACGTTTTGCAGGAGAGGCCAACTTTATCAAGGTGTTTACGCCCACCAACGAGTTTGTACGCACCAATCTCAATAAACTCAGTCAGATGGTGCTTTTCAACCCCATTTCCGTTTGGGGCAATGCCGATAACTGGAAAAAGGTCGCCGCGAAGTTTTCCCTCCAAGGTACATTTTCCACCGATCGCCGGAGTTTGATCGACGGTAATCGCAACCGCCTCAATCCCTTCAGTGACCCGGGCGAAGACAGTTTGATCATTGCCATGGTTGACAACTTCCGGGGCAGTATTTTCTTCAATCGTTCGGAAACCCGCTTTGGTGGAGATTACACCTTACAGCAGAGTCAGGGTCGGAACTTGTTGAGTTTTGGCGTAGAAAAAAACCAAACCATTGAGCATCAGATAAACGCTCGGATGCGCGTTCCGAGTCAGGTTTTAACCCGCTTTCGACTCAACTCCGGTGTGCGCACCAATACTTCCGAAAACTTCGCAACCCGCAATTTCTCTTACGATTTTTACGGATTTACCCCGGAGGTCACCTATCAGCCTTCCACTACCTTGCGGGTAACGGGCGAGTTTATTTGGCAGAACAAAACCGCCCCCGAAGAATTTGCCACTTCCGTTTTACAGCGCAACGCCGGCATCGAAGGCAATTACAACGTCGCTAGTCGCAGCTCCATCACCGTGCGCTTCAACTACATCGTCAATGACTTCGTGGGCAACGTCAACAGTCCCATTGCCTTCGAAATGCTAGAAGGACTGCGGCCGGGAGTCAACGGCGTTTGGGCGGTGAATTTACAGCACACTCTCGGCAGCGGCCTCCAGCTCAATCTTACCTACGAAGCCCGCGCCAGCGAGGATTTGAATACGATACATACCGGGCAGGTTCAGATTAAGGCGTTTTTTTAGGAATACTTACAACGCATACGCCCTTTGTATCGGCCAATTATCCTCATAACCTTTCACCCAACGCTTTGATGCCAACTCTTCTGCCGTGGCCAGACAGGCATTTAGATCTTCGGTGATTTGCTTCACGTCCATGTCTTGTCCGATAAACACAATCTCGTTTTTGCGGTCGCCGAATAAAGGATCCCATTCTGATTCAATGAGTTCTTGGTTTTCCACGAAGGCGTAGTACTGCATACGCTTATCGAACGACATACTGCTCCACCATACTCCAGCGCTGTCTGAGCGCAGTGAACCACCGGCCTGACTCCAAACAATAGCTTGTTCTGGACGCGAACTCAGCCAAAACAGTCCCTTGCTCCGAATGATGGTGGTGGGGAATTTCTGCTGCACGTAAGTCCAAAAGCGCTGTGGGTCGAAAGGGCGTTTGCTGCGATACACGAAAGAGCCAATGCCGTACTCCTCGGTTTCTGGTGTATGCTCGCCCTTATTCAATTCCGCAATCCATCCTGCACTCTGCTCTGCCTCTTCGTAGTTGAAAAGCCCGGTGTTGATGATTTTCTTGGGATCTACCCGTGCATGACTGCTTTCGATGATTCTCGCCCCCGGGTTTAGTTTCTTCAATGCCGATTTCAAAATACCTAAGTGTTCTTCATCCACCAAGTCTGTTTTGTTGAGGACAATCACATTGGCAAACTCAATCTGATCTGTCAGCAGGTTAACAATACTGCGATGGTCATCTTCCATATCCGTCAGTTGGCGATCCATCAGCGTTTCAGGACTTCCAAAATCCTTGAAAAAATTAAACGCATCTACCACCGTTACCATCGTATCGATGTACGCGAAACGTGATAGGTCGATGTTGTTTTCTTCATCTACAAAAGTAAACGTCTGTGCTACCGGCACTGGTTCACTGATACCGGTACTTTCAATCAGTAGGTAGTCAAAGCGCTTTTCCTTGGCCAGTCTTTCCACTTCCACCATCAAATCTTCCCGCAGCGTGCAGCAAATGCATCCATTGCTCATTTCCACCAGCTTCTCCTCCGTTCGAGAAAGCGTATTCTCATTCTTCACCAATGCGGCATCCACATTTACTTCACTCATGTCGTTCACTATGACGGCCACTTTTAGCCCGCTTTTGTTGTGCAAAATGTGATTCAACAAGGTTGTTTTGCCAGCTCCCAAAAAGCCGCTCAGTACCGTTACCGGGAGTTTATTTTCAGACATATATCGTGTAATTTTTTATTAATGCAATTCAGTTGCAAATATAGTTAAGAAAGGTTTAGATGGTTCAAACTTTAATAATAAATCAGGTAGGGGTTTAGTTGGTTTCTGGAGTAGTTTGGATGGGGTGTAGTGTTTTCGTAGGAAATTTGAGATGGGAAAAGGGAAAATGTTTTGATGACTGGTTTGTTTTTTTCCCGCAGATGTTCGCAGAGAAGGATCAGCGTGAATCAGAGGGAGTTTTTTTTCCCGCAGATTTGCGCAGATGCACGCAGAAGAAAAATCAGCGAGATCAGCGGGAGCCAGTTTTCCCCGCAGATTGCGCAGATGTTCGCAGAGAAAGGATCAGCGAGAATCAGCGGGATCAGCGGGAGAGTTTTTTTCCCGCCGATTGCGCGGATTTACGCAGAAAAGATCAGCGTGAATCAGCGAGATCAGCGGGAGAGTTTTTTTCCCGCAGATTGCGCAGATGTTCGCAGAGAAAGGATCAGCGAGAATCAGCGGGATC
>JBHYFA010000071.1:0-4543 GCA_051859825.1 Schleiferiaceae bacterium | reverse complement strand
GCGAGATCAGCGGGAGCCAGTTTTCCCGCAGATTACGCAGATGTTCGCAGAGAAAAGATCAGCGGGATCAGCGGGAGCCAGTTTTCCCTGCAGATTACGCAGATGTTCGCAGAGAAAAAATCAACGAGAATCAGCGAGATCAGCGGGAGAGTTTTTTTCCCGCAGATTGCGCAGATGAACGCAGAGAAAGGATCAGCGTGAATCAGCGAGATCAGCGGGAGCCAGTTTTCCCCGCAGATTACGCGGATGTTCGCAGAGAAAAAATCAGCGCGAATCAGCGAGATCAGTGGGAGCATTTTTTCCCGCAGATTGCGCGGATTTACGCAGAAAAGATCAGCGAGAATCAGCGGGATCAGCGGGAGCCAGTTTTCCCGCAGATTACGCAGATGTTCGCAGAAAAGAATCAGCGAGATCAGCGGGAGCCAGTTTTCCCTGCAGATTACGCAGATTTAATTCATTCCCGTTTGCGCAAGGCATGGTTTCTGATTTACCGGTACTGAGTCTGAAAAATAGAAATCATCTACAATGGAATGGTATAATTACCCACTCCCTTGACTATATTTGCCCAATGAAGCACTTCTTCTACATCACACTTACTCTTTTTGCTTTTTCTCTTTCCGCGCAGCTTAGAGAATTTCACGTCACGGAGCGCGAGCCGGACGGTACTACTGTGGTGCAGGCTAGTAACGATTACCCCGACAACGCCATGATTTTGGTTTATTCTGACCTGGAAGGATTGGATTTTCGATCTTCGGTGGGAGGCATTAATCAGCAGCGGTATAATCAGCGGGCAAATAGGTATGAGATATTGGTGAATCCTCAAAGACAAATTCTCTTTGTGGCGGCCAGAGGCTACATCGAACAGCGAATGGCTCTCATAAATCCCTCGCCTAAACAAGTGTATTACTATTTGGTGGAGGAGCGCAGTGGGCAAGACGAAACCTCGGTGATTTTTTTGGTAGAGCCAAGGGATGCTCAACTTTTTGTGGATAATATTCCTACAGAAATTAATAAAACGGTGAGTGTGCCTCTCGGAAAGGTGAAGATTCGCCTAGAACGTGAAGGCTTCGCAATGATTCAGGATAAACTGATGATCACTTCTGATCAGGTAAACTACAGCTATTCAATGGATAGGGTTGTGGTTGTTCCCGTAAGGATTCGCTCTAATGTTCCTCAAGCACGGGTGGAAATCAACGAGGATGAAAAGGGTATTGCCGATAGAAATGGCTCATTTGACTACTTCTTGTTTCCGGGAATCTACAATGTTCGCTTGTCAAAAAGTGGTTACTTGGCCGAACGTCAAACTATTGAAGTGCTTTCTAACCAAGAGAATAACGTTACTTTTGATTTGACGCCAAATACCGGGACTTTACGAATCAATACGAAGCAAAGTGATGTACGCATCCTAGTCAACCGCCAAGAACAAGAGCAATCTAGTGTGGAATTGGTGGTGGGGAAGTATTTGATTGAAGCTTCAAAAGAAGGATATCACGATTTTCAAGAGCACGTGCAAATTGAACGAGGCCAGGTAAGTACAGTAAATATTGAATTGGAACCCATTAAAGGTGATTTGCAATTTAGAGTGATACCTGTTGATGCAGAAGTGGTTTTGAAAAATGAAACGGGAGAAATTGTGGATACATGGACGGGAATTAAATATCTTTCAGATTTGTCGGTTGGAAATTATACCGTTGAAGCTAAGGCCAGTGGATACGCGTCACAAACTCGAACATTGCGAATCAAGGAAGGCGAAACCACGAAATTGCTGATTGATTTACAGCAATCGGAATTGCAACCAGTGACTACGTCTGAAAAGAAAGGAAGATCCTATGCACTGTTATTTAGTTATTTGCCACGTCAGAACATAAGCGGGATATCTTTAGCCAATTCCAACTATGGTCTTCATTTTACCTATCTACCAAATACTTGGGGTTTTTATACCGAAGTTTCTACCAGCATGAATTTTTCTTCCCATACGCTGGTATATGAAGACGGATTTGTTTACGATAGAGCTGCGGTTAACGCAAACGGAATTTTGGAAAGCGGAGGTTTTTTGCCTTCTTCAAACATCCTTTCCAGAGAAATAGGTGGCGGAGTCGCGTATCGAGTAGGTGCTTTTTCATTTACGCTCGGAATGAGTTATTTCACCCAAGATTTTCGGCAAGAATTTGATTCAGGAAACGAAAATCCTGAATTGGTACGGATTAATGACAGGCTTTTTCGTGGTGTGATTCCCAAGGCTGGAGCGCAATTTGACTCAAAAGGTTTGGTGTTTGGTTACGCTTTAGCAGTGTATCCTAGCAGTAAAATCGCCAACGTAATCATGCTAGGTGTTTCCTTTTGATGATTGCGAAATGCTGTCTGTTTTTTTGATATTGTCCAAAAGGATGAATATAATAACCGCAAAGGAATGAAGATAAAAAATATTTATGTTGCTGGAGCATTGGTGTTTATCGCGCTTTTGTTCTCTCAATGTTTGAAAGAAGACGACTTGTTGGATGAAAACTACAATGAAGTGGCTGTCCCGTCTGATATTGGAAAAATACAAACCCTAGAATGCATTAGCGCCAAGCAAAATGGTATATTATTATCTCGTCGTTTAGCTGCCGTTGATGTGAGCACTGAAATTGAATATACTGGAGGAAATGGTGGAGTGTATCCTGGCGATACTGTTTATTCAACCGGCGTTACTGGTTTGACGGCTATTTCACAAGCGGGGCGTTTTTCAGAAGGAAATGGAGTCTTAATCTTCACTATTTCTGGTATACCTGATTCTGACGGAACAGCTATTTTCACTATTGAAGCTGGCGGTATAAGTTGTAATATTCACAGACAAGTTTTGCTTCCAGAAGGTACCATTAGTTCCTTAGCTTGCGACCAAGCAACTACGAGAGATTTGGTAAATCATGCTGTTCTTGTTACGGGGGTTACGTGTGAAGTTCCTTATAATGGAGGCAACGGGGGTGCGCATAATGGCGATACGGCATTATCTACGGGAGTGACTGGCTTAACCGCATTTCTCGCGCCCGGAATTTTTGCTGATGGATCGGGAGTTCTAACTTATACCATTAGTGGTTCACCCAGTTCTGCGGGTAGTGCAGTTTTTGGTTTAAATATTGGCGGACAGACGTGTTCTATTTCAGTAAAAGTGTACGGTGCTCAACCAGCTTATCCTACAGGTACAGTTCACTGCGATAACACGCCTACAATGGTGTTTGATGTAACAAGTCCAGCCACCGGGAAAACCTGGATGGATCGAAATCTTGGTGCCAGTAGAGCTGCAACATCTATGTTGGATCATGAAGCTTTTGGCGATGTTTATCAATGGGGTAGGGGAGCAGACGGCCATCAGTGCCGTACTTCTACAACTACATCTACACTCAGTAGTTCCAATCAGCCTGGCCATGGGGACTTTATTACGAGTACGAGCGGTAATAATATGGATTGGCTCACTTCGCAAAACGATAATCTTTGGCAGGGTGTAAACGGAGTAAACAACCCATGTCCAAGTGGTTATCGTTTGCCTACGACTACTGAATTGAACGCGGAGAGATTAAATTGGAGCACGAACAACGGATTTGGCGCATTTAACTCGCCACTCGCCTTTACCTTAGGTGGAGGCCGAATGGGGACAGATGGCGCATTTACAGGAATTTTTTCTCAAGGTGGATATTGGTCAAGCACAACGGCATTAACAAATGTTCGAGGATTGTCCATAAGTAATAATGATGCCGGCATGACTTTGCCTGCACGGGCTTCAGGAAATTCGGTGCGGTGTATAAAGGATTGATATCTATAATTATAAAATGTCGATAAGCAATTCACATCAGCTAAATATGAGAAAACATCATCTCTATTTTCTAGTTTTGATGCTGTTTACTCTCTTCTTTCTTCCGGGCTGCTTGGAAGATGATGATATAGATATCCAACCCGTTTATGAAGGAAAAATAGACTCTCTAAGTTGTGATGAAACCATTCCTAATGGTGTGTTAGTGGCCGGTTTTCCACCTAATAATGTCCGCTTAGAGGTTTTGTACTTTGGAGGGAATGGCGGGCTACATTTAGGCGATACTGCTCATTCCACAGGTGTAGTGGGACTCAAAGCAATTCTCGAAGAGGGGGCTTTTGAAAGGGGGGCAGGGAGTTTGGTTTACAATATTATAGGCACACCTTCGGCAGATGGCGTCGCGTATTTTAGTGTTGAAATCGGTGGCCAGACGTGCACTTTGAGTCAAAGCGTTTTAAGCAATACTGGAACTATCAGCTCCTTGAGCTGTGATGAGCCCATGATTAATGGTGTACTTACGGAACTTACACCTGCCCGAAGTATCATTTGTCAAGTCAATTACTTGGGTGGCAATGCTGAAGGACATAATGGCGACACTGCTGTTTCTATTGGTGTTGAAGGGCTTACAGCATCTCTTTCGCCGGGCGTTTTTGCCGATGGGGCGGGAAGTGTCAATTACAGAATCACTGGTAAGCCAAACGGAAAAGGATTGGCTGAGATTGTTTTAGATAATGGTGGTTTTTCCAGCTCATTAAT
>JBHYFA010000070.1:10397-14209 GCA_051859825.1 Schleiferiaceae bacterium | reverse complement strand
GAAATCTGAAAATCAGGGAGTCCCGACAAGTCTTTGTCGGGATGACCTGATTTTCGGATGAGCATAACGCCGTCATCGGACTTTATAGACAGACATTAATTAGTTATTAATTTCGGCTCATTCATTTCGTTAAAACTAAATTTTATTACATGAAACTAATCAGAACAATCATTTGTGCAATTCTCCTTATTCCATCCGTGGGAATTGCTGACGAAGGCATGTGGTTCCTCATGCACATTGAACGCTTAAATTATCGCGACATGCAGAAAATGGGTCTGCAATTGACCCCGGAAGAAATCTACAGTGTGAATAATTCTAGTTTGAAAGACGCCATCGTACAATTCAATGGAGGATGTACTGCTGAGCTAATTTCCGATAAAGGATTGTTGCTTACCAATCACCACTGTGGTTATGGCGCTATTGCTGAACTTTCAACTCCGCAGGATAATATTCTTCGCGACGGATTTTGGGCTGGTAGCTATGCCGAGGAAAGAAAACCTAAAAGCCTATATGTTCGCTTTTTTATTCGCATGGACGATGTTTCAGAGCGCATCCTCAGCAAGGTAAACGATGATATGGGTGAGGAAGAAAGAGAAAAAATCATCAATCAAGAAATTGCAGCTATTCAGAAAGAGAACGACGGTGGTGGAAAATACACTGTTTCCGTGCGTTCATTCTTCCAAGGAAATGAGTACTACTATTTCGTATATGAAGACTTTACCGACGTTCGCCTTGTGGGTACACCTACTGAAAGCATTGGAAAATTTGGTAAAGATACCGATAACTGGGAGTGGCCACGTCACACCGGCGACTTTGCTCTTTTCCGTGTATATTCCGATAAGGATAACAATCCGGCGGAGTATAGTGAAGACAATGTTCCTTTTACCCCACGTCACCACTTGCCAATCAGTTTGAATGGATACAACAAAGGTGATTTTACTATGATTTTGGGTTACCCAGGTCGCACCAATCGCTGGTTGCCAGGAATGGGTGTTTCACAAAACATTGAGTATGCTTACCCTGCATGGGTTGAGGCTTCTAAGACAGCCATGGATGCCATGAGAAAGTTTATGGACGCCGAAGAAAAAGTTAACCTCGACTACGCTTCTAGCTATTCAAGCTTAGCCAACTACTGGAAAAACCGTCAGGGGATGATTGACGCCTTGCAACAGCACAATACAGTAGATAAAAAAGTGAAAGTTGAACGTCGCTTCGCCAAGTGGGCTAGAAAAAAAGCCAATCGCGATCAATACGGCGATGTAATGGATATTATAAATAACTACTATGAAGCTACCAATGCAAAGAGTCGTCATGATAACTACTTCTTCGTATTAGCTCGTGCAAGTGCATTTACATCAGTAGCCAAATCATTGATGCCTGCTTTCATGGCTTTGGGTTCAATGGAGGATGGTGAACAAAAATCTGGACTTCGTGAGCGTATCGATAATTACCTAAATGAATTTTACAGTACCCTGCATTTGCCTCTCGAGCAGCATGTACTTGCAACTCAATTGGCCTTGTATTACAATAATGCAAATTTCCAAATTGCCGAAATGGTAAAAACTATTGGAGATGGCAGCAATGGAGATTTCACGGCTTGGGTAGAGAATGCTTTTGCTAACAGTATTTTTACTTCACAAGAAAGAGTAAATTCCTTTTTGGATTCTGTACAGGTTGAGGTATTGATGAATGATCCGCTAATTCAACTTTCTCAAAGTATTTACGCTCACTACGAAGGTTTAAATGAAGAAATGAAAGAGCAGCGTTTGGCTTTCCAAGCGGCTTACAGAAAGTATGTAGCCGGATTGCGTGAGTCTAAATTGAGTCCTATCCTTTATCCGGATGCCAATTCAACCCTGCGTCTGACCTACGGAACGGTTAATCCATTACCCAAAGATCCACGCAACGACGCAAGTGAAAACTACTTCACAACCCTGAAAGGTATGGTAGCTAAACATCAGCCAGGTGATTTTGAATTTGACCTTACTCAAGAGCTTATCGACTTGTACGAAAGCGGAGATTTTGGTCGCTATGCTGACCCTGCCGGACACATGCCGGTTAACTTCCTTACCGATCACGATATTACCGGTGGTAACTCCGGTTCTCCTGTACTTAATGGTAAAGGCGAACTCATCGGGTTAGCATTTGATGGTAACATTGAAGGAATCGCGGGTGATGTAATCTTTGATCCAAAATTGCAGCGTACCATCAACGTTGATGTTCGTTTCATTCTTTTGATTATCGACAAACTTGCCAACGCACAAAACATCATCGAGGAATTGACAATCATCCAAGATTAAACATTCTTCCTCGAAATAAATTAAAAAGCCGGGAACGAAAGTATCCGGCTTTTTCCATTTTTACAGAAGCTTATCCATAGAATCAAAGTGGCTAAGTTAGAAAGTTCGAGCGCTTTACGAATCTTTCAAACTTTACAGACAGTCTCTACTTGAACTCCTCTTTGCCGTCTGTGTATTTAGCAAATCTCCCCATTTTTGGGTCGTGTACTTGGTCGTAGCGCTTCCAAGGCCAGCCGCCAAATTGTGTTTGCTGGTAGTCCATAAAGGCTTGCTGGATTTCTTGTCGGCTATTCATCACAAATGGCCCGTGTTGTACCACCGGCTCGTTGATGGGACGCCCCTGAAGTACGAGCACTTTGGAAAGCTTGGCTCCATTTTCAAGTTTGATGTCCATATTTCCTTCCACATCTACTCCGTGGTAGTCGGGGATGGTTTTGCCTGCGATTTTTAACCCTGAGCCTTCGTAGAAATAGAGGGTGCGATTGATGTTTTCGCCCGCCGCTGGAAGACTAAAGGTGGCGTTGGGTTCGAGAAGAATGTTGAACACTCCCACGTGATTATTGGAGTCTGCCGCCCAAGATGGTGAAGGAGGAGTAGGGGATTGGTTGTTTAGAAGTTGACCGGCCAAAACTTCCACCAGCACACCATTTTCTTTGATTTTCGGGATATTTACACCCCAAAACATTTTATACTGAGGTTCGCTCATTTTGCTTTTTCTGGGTAGGTTGAGCCATATTTGGAAGAGCTCCAAGGGGTTTTCTTTTTCCTTACTCAGCAGGGGAAACATTTCGGAGTGCATCAAACCACTACCCGCGGTCATCCACTGTAAGTCGCCATTGCCATATCTTCCTGCACCTCCGGCAGAGTCGGCGTGGTCAACCATTCCCTTGCGCACCACGGTTAAGGTTTCAAATCCACGATGCGGGTGTCCAGGAAAGCCAGGGACTTCAGTTCCGTGGTACATGCGCCATCCGTCTTTTAGATGGAAGTCATTGCCTAGGTTTCGTCCGGTTAATGGAGCGGCAGGGCCGAGGTTGCTGTTTCCTTTTGGGTACTTATCTTCGTGGTGAACACAAAATAAGAAGGGGTCGAGGGTTTCCCATTGGAATCCTAGGGCGCGTATTTTTTTGATGGGGTTCATATTTTTCTTTTGTTGGATTGATTCGTTTTCTTCAGTTTTATCTCCGGCAAAAAGTCCACCTATTAGGGGTGTTGCAGCTAATCCGGTAGATCCGAGAATGATTTTGCCTAAGAAGGCTCTGCGGTTGGTTTTTTTCTCTGCCATAATTTTGAAGTGTTAGTTCATTATGCAAAAATAACCTTTGGGGGCGAGGAAAGTTGGGGGGAGGGAGAAAGCTTAATTTAGGTTAAGTTGAGGGGGGAGCACGTAGGTTTTTACCACATAGGCATATAGGGCACATAGGTTTTTACCACATAGGCACATAGGACACATAGGTTTTTTACCACATAGGCACATAGGGCACATAGGTTTTTACCACATAGGCACATAGG
>JBHYFA010000070.1:0-10297 GCA_051859825.1 Schleiferiaceae bacterium | reverse complement strand
TTTTTACCACATAGGCACATAGGACACATAGGTTTTTACCACATAGGCACATAGGGCACATAGGTTTTTACCACATAGGCATATAGGACACATAGGTTTTTACCACATAGGCACATAGACTTACAGTAGGAGTTTTTATAGTGTGTCTCCATCACTCATAACCCATAACCCATAACCCATCACTCCATCACCCTCACCTCATTCTTCTTACTATCAATCCTCACTCGCATTCCTTCTTTTACTAAAGTTGTGTTGGGGAATTGATGGCGGGCTTCTTCGAGTAGGGCTTTGGGAGAGCGGTATCTGCCGGAGAAATGGCCGATGAGAAGGTGATCGACCTTGTTGATTTTTGCTGCTTTGGCTGCGTCACCGGCGGTGCTGTGGTTGGTGCGTTCGGCAAATTCCCGGTCTTGTTCTAAAAATGTGGCTTCGTGGTAGAGCACGTGTGCCTCATACACCGAAGGATGCTTGGGGATGGGGGTAGTGTCGGTGCAATAGGCGTAACACAATGGTCGGTGGAGAGGGAGAGTGAGCAAGTCGTTGGGAATTTTTTCGCCATTTCTTTTGATGCTTTCACCCTTTTTTGCCTTAACAATTTCCGGAATGCTCAATTGATATTCCTCTATTGCCTCGGGTCGGATATTTCTTGAAGCTATTTTTTCGCGAAAAACGAATCCGTGAACCGGAACGCTGTGATGGAGAGGAATGGCTTCTACAACGGTTTTCTTGGTTTCCAGTAATACGCCACTGAAGCCTTCTTTCAATTCGTGCCAGGTAAGCTTGAGTTTTAAGGTGTAGCCCAGTCGCTTCATTTGGTACTCCATCACGTCGATGACTGCCGAGGGAGCAAAGATGTCTAAGGGTTGGTCAACTTTGAGGACACTAAGGGTGCTGAGCAAACCAATGAGTCCAAAAAAGTGATCGCCGTGGGCGTGACTGATGAAAATGTAGCGCAATCGACCGAAGCTTATTTTCTGTCGCCTGAGTTGCATTTGGCAGCCTTCACCACAGTCGATAAGCATCAATTCACCGCCAAGATCAATGAGTTGCGCGCTTGGCCATCGCTTGCTTGTAGGCACGGCAGAGCTGGTGCCAAGAATGTGTAGAGTTGCTATCATAATTAGGGTTGCTAAAGTACAACCATAGAATTGTGCTGCAAACAGGTCGTTGTTGAAAAGAAAAATTTTTTTTGACTCGCTTTCTTCCGTAAATTTGCCACAAGTTTTTTTATTTTTTTAGATGAGTGAAATAAGTTTTGAGCGTGCAGCTCCCCAAGGTTTCTACCGCACGCTTCGCAGTCGAGTGATGAAGGCGATTAAGGAGGACGGCAAAGACATAACCGGAGGTTCTGAGATTAAACGAAAAGCAGTTGTACTTGCAGCTATTTACATTGTACCCTTAGTACTGATGTTTTTCCCTATGCCTGTATGGTTGTATTTTGTATTGTGGTTGGTTGCAGGATTAGGTATGTCTGGTATAGGTATGGGTATCATGCACGATGCCAATCACGGTAGTTTTTCTAAGAATGCAACTTTGAATAAGTGGTTAGGAAGTAGTATCGTGATGTTGTGCGGAAATACCATTACTTGGAAAATTCAGCACAATATTTTGCATCATACCTACACCAATGTGCATGGTGAAGATGAAGATATTGATACGGGTGGTTTAATACGTTTGCATCCCGAGCAAGAGTATAAGAGTGTACACAAATACCAACACTGGTACGGTCCTTTGTTATACGCATTTATGACCCTAAATTGGTTGGCACCTAAGGATTTTAAGCAACTTATAAACTACAACAAACGCGGTTTGGTGGAAAAAGCTGGAAGTTCTTATAAGAAGGAGTGGTGGAAGTTGGTTGGTGGAAAACTAATGTATGTAGCTGTATTGGTTATCATTCCCATTATTTTTCATCCACAGGCTTGGTACTTTGTAGTCCTTGGTTTTTTATCCATGCACTTCTTAGCTGGAAGTTTGTTGAGCTGGACTTTCCAGTTGGCTCATGCGATGCCGCAAACGAGCAAATTTGATGGTATTAACCAGAAGCAATTAGGCGACTGGGGAATTCATCAGCTTTTGACTACGGCAAATTTTGCTCGTAACAATAAATTGGTAACCTGGTTTATCGGTGGGTTGAACTATCAAGTAGAGCATCACTTGTTTCCCAATATCAGTCACATTCATTATCCGCGCATTGCGAATATCGTTAAGGAAGTTGCGCAAGAATTTGACTTGCCATACATCGAGTTTAAAACATTGGGTGAAGCGATTAAATACCATCACCAATATCTTCGCTTGATGGGTTCAGGTCCCAATGTAGCAACGGTTTAATACTACTGGTCTGTATTATTGATTGCAAACACAAATTTGTCATTTGCTCTAATAATACGGACTAATTCCCACCTTACAAGATTGGCAATTATTTCGATAATTGCCTTTCTTTGTATTTGCACCTTTTTTCCTAAGCTGTTGAGGGTAATTCCTTGCGGACTATTAGTATTAATTGTTTCCAGAATCTGCTTTTCCTCATTGGAAAATTCTGCAGGTTGATTTTTGTTCTTATCTGTATGCTCCCAGAGTTTTAAATGCACCGGGGAAGCAATGAAGTTTTGGTCTTTTTCTCTAACAAAAGCCCGCCAAAGGCCTTCCTCCGTTTTTGCTTTATGAGGACGTTCGGGAGATGGGTTAATCCATACTTCAAGAACGAGTTTGTTTTCGTACTCCCAGGTTTGAAACTCCATTTTTACCGGTGGTTGACAGTAAATATCTCCGGCTCCTTCTACCATATACATTTCTTCATCGCTACGAATTCCGGCTATTTTTCCGTTGTCTTTTACCCCAATAAGTAACCTTCCCCCATCGGTATTGGCAAAAGCGGAGAGCGTTTCAGCAATTTTTCTGCTATCATTGATTGCGTACTTAAAGTCTTGTTGTTGATGCTCACCCAATCGTATGCACTTCCCTAAATATCCCGGAATGGGTTTTTGTGGCAATTCTTTCATGAAATTATGGTCTGGATATTATTTGCGATTAGAAAACGCTAAGGTAGTATTATTGTTTGGACATTGCTTAAGTTAGGTCAATCCATAGTCATTTAACTTTAAGATATTTGCAGATTCATTAGTTTTTTGTTAAGAAATAAGTTTTTTATCAGGGTTCGATATGAGTTTTTTTTAACAGTTTACCGATGTGATTATAGTCACAGCATCGCCCCCTATACCATAATTTTGTCCACCAAAAATTTAGCGTCCTTATGTCAAAAGACTTGAAGATTACCAAAGGCGTCAACATCCCATTAAAAGGGAAAGCCGAACAGTTGATAGGCAACGCAGAGCGGTCGAAGGTTTACGCCATTAAGCCCACAGATTTTAAAGGATTCTTCCCGAAGCTCCACGTGAGAGAAGGGGATGAGGTTAAAGCTGGAGACCCCATTATTTATTCCAAAGACGACAATCGTATTCAAATGACTGCACCCGTAAGTGGTGAAGTAATTGAGATTAAGCGTGGGGATAAGAGAAAAATGTTGGAGGTGAAGATTTTGGCTGATTCTGAGGTTACGTACCGTGAGTTTCCCAAGAACGATTTATCATCTCTCGACCGCGAAGGAGTGGTTCAGCGTTTATTGGATTCTGGTTGCTGGGCATTTATCCGTCAGCGTCCTTACGGAACCTTTGCCTCACCTGATCATACTCCAAAATCTATTTTCATTTCTGCCTTGAATACTGCGCCTCTTGGTGCAGACCAAGATTTTGTGGTGCATGGCATGGAGGAGCTTTTCCAAGAAGGAGTAAATGTATTAGCAAAACTTACAGAAGGAAAGGTACACTTGACTGTTACGGGAATGAGTACACCTTCAAAGGTTTTTACCAATACCAAGAATGTTGAGATACATAAAGCATCCGGGCCTCACCCAGCAGGTAACGTTGGTGTACATATTCATAATATCGACCCAATCGTTCGCAATGGCGAAGTGGTTTGGTATGTCAATCCACAAGATGTGATCATTATCGGTCGTCTATTTAAGGAGGGGCGTTATGAGCCAACTCGTGTTGTTGCACTAGCAGGTCCAATGATTAAAAACCCTCGTTATTACAGAGGTGTCTTGGGAATGCAGATTTCGCCTCTTTTGACCGATCAGTTGGTGGATAATCACGTTCGCTATATTAGTGGTGATGTCCTCACAGGTACTCGTATAGCTGAGGATGGTTTCCTAGGATTTTATGATCAGCAATTCACCGTACTTGAAGAAGGCGATAAGCCTGAATTTTTTGGTTGGGTTAAGCCAGGTGGAAATAAATTTAGCATCAGCAGATCTTTATTTACTTGGTTGCGTCCACAGCGTGATTTGGCGCTGGATACCAACATGCATGGAGAAGAACGCGCATTCGTTGTAACGGGTGAGTATGAAAGGGTATTTCCTTTCGATATTTATCCTGTTCAACTACTCAAGTCTATTATGATTGAAGACATTGAGAATATGGAAAAACTCGGAATTTACGAGTTAGTGGAGGAGGATATGGCTCTTTGCGAATTTGTTTGTACTTCCAAAATCCCAGTGCAGGAAACTTTGCGCAAAGGTTTGGATTTAGCCAAACAAGAGCTAGGTTAATTTGTTATCAATTTTGGAAAATAAATAGACTGACTTATGAAGTTTTTACACGACACAATTAAAAAACTTGAACCCAATTTTGAGAAAGGAGGAAAATACGAAAAATTGTATCCTCTTTTTGATGGTTTCAAAACTTTTGCCTTTGTTCCCGAGCATACAGCTCATTCAGGTGCGCACATTCGCGATGGTATCGATTTGAAGCGCACCATGGTTACCGTAATCATTGCGCTCATTCCGGCACTTATTTTCGGTATGTGGAACGTTGGTTATCAGCACCACCTCGCTCTTGGTGTTGCCGGCGAAATGGGATTTATCGATAATATTCTATTCGGTGCAATTAAGGTGCTTCCAATGGTGGTCGTATCTTATGGTGTTGGTTTAGCAATTGAATTTGCCTTTTGTATATACAAAGGACACCAAATCAACGAAGGATATCTGGTAACGGGTATGCTTATTCCACTGATTATGCCTGTTGATCTTCCTTTGTGGATGTTGGCCGTTTCAGTAATATTCGCCGTAGTTATTGGTAAAGAAGTTTTCGGAGGAACAGGTATGAATATCCTCAACCCAGCTCTTACTGCTCGCGTTTTTGCTTTCTTTGCTTATCCTTCTTACATGTCTGGTGAGAAAGTATGGATCAATACTGGAGGTTCTGAGCAACTGGTAGATGGTTATTCAGGTGCTACTGCGCTTGGTCATCTTGCAAATAGCGGAGTTCTTCCAACTGATACACAAGCAAGCTACAGTGCTTTCGATATGTTTATGGGCACAATCCCCGGTAGTGTTGGAGAGACGTCAACCCTTATGATATTAATTGGTGCTTTTATTCTCATTCTTGCCGGAATTGGTTCTTGGAAAATTATGCTTTCTGGCGTTTTGGGTGCATTAGCTATGGGTGCAATTTTCAACCTATTCGCTCAGTACGCTATTTCTCCCGAGCAACAAGCATTTATGGCTGTTCCCGCTTGGCAACAACTCATTATGGGTGGTTTTGCATTCGGTGTGGTATTTATGGCTACCGATCCGGTTTCAGCGGCACAAACGGAGCGCGGAAAATGGATTTACGGTTTCCTCGTTGGTTTCTTTGCCATCATGATTCGCGTTTTCAATCCAGCTTACCCTGAAGGAATCATGCTCGCGATATTATTAATGAATGTTTTTGCACCACTAATCGATCACTATGTTGTTCAAGGCAACATTAAGCGTCGTATGAAGCGTGCTGGTTCTCCTGTTCAAACTGCAAATGCCTAATAAAATGGATACAAATAGCAACGCATATACTTTCATTTTCTCTGCGGTAATGGTTCTTGTCGTGGCCTTTCTCTTATCCCTAGCTGCCACAGCGCTTCAACCAAAACAAGCAGAAAACGTAAAACGTGAAAATTGGCAAAACATCCTTAAATCTATCGATGTAAACGTTTCACGTGAGGATGCTGAAGAAGCATATAACACTTACGTAGTTGAGGAACTCGTTATCAGAAACGGTCAAGTTGTTGACGGTATGCATCCGACCGAAGTGGTTATTGCCGACGAAATTCGCAAGCCTTTAGAAGAAAGAAATAATCCACTATATGTAGCTGAAAAGGATGGTAAAAGATACTTCGTTATTCCTCTTCGCGGTGGTGGACTTTGGGGGCCTATCTGGGGTTTTGTTGCATTAGAGCAAGATGTAGCCACAATTTATGGTGCTAACTTCGACCACAAATCTGAAACTCCAGGTCTTGGTGCGGAAATCAATCAAGCTAAATTCTACGATCAATTTAAGGGTCAGCAAATCCTCGACGGCGATGGAGCCTTCCGTTCCGTAGCCGTAGTTAAAGGTGGAGCAAGTGGACCTCACCAAGTTGACGGAATTTCTGGTGGTACAATCACCTCTGATGGTGTTACCGACATGATGAAAAATTGCTTAGCTGGATACGTTGATTATCTAAAGGCTCTTTCTAGCGTTCAGCCCGAAAGTATGCCCGTTGAGCAAATTGATGAAGAAATCATTGAGGAGGTGGAGTCTGAAGAACTTACCGAGGAAATGGCTTCAATTTAAGCATTTCAAACCATTAACCACAATATTGACCTAATGTCAACCCTTTAAAATTTACAGTTATGAGCACAGAAGCTGTTGATAAAGCAAAACTGAAAAAAGATTCGGAGCCACCGTTTTCTAAGAAGAATAGAAAACTTCTCACGGATCCCATCGATGATAATAACCCAATTACCGTTCAGGTATTAGGTATTTGTTCCGCTCTCGCAATTACCGTACAATTGAAGCCAGCAGTAGTAATGGCGCTTAGTGTGGTGTTTGTTATGGGTGCAGGGAACGTAATTATTTCTTTGATTCGAAACCTTATTCCTCAACGTGTACGTATCATTGTGATGCTTACCGTTGTTGCTTCATTGGTAATCTTAGTAGACCAAGTTCTTAAAGCTTACCTTTTTGATGTTAGCAAACAGCTTTCGGTATTTATCGGACTTATCATTACCAATTGTATCATTATGGGGCGCTTTGAGGCCTTTGCAATGGGTAATGGTCTTTGGAAATCTTTCCTCGATGGTCTTGGTAATGCTGCGGGCTACGGTATTATTTTGATTCTCGTTTCCGTTTTCCGCGAGTTTTTTGGAACAGGAACACTTTGGGGAATTCAATTGATTCCTGAATCTTGGTATATGGCCAATGGTGGTTTCTACAGCGATAATGGTATGATGCTTCTACCTCCAATGGCACTTATCAGTGTAGCCCTAATCATTTGGGTACAGAGAGCAAACAATCGTAAACTAATCGAAGAAAACTAATCCGTCATGCAAGAGTATATTAATATTTTTACCAAATCGATTTTTATCGATAACATGGTTTTTGCCTACTTCTTGGGAATGTGTTCATATCTGGCCGTATCTCAAACCGTGAAAACGGCAGTAGGTCTTGGTGCAGCGGTTATTTTCGTGTTGGGAATTACCGTTCCTATCAACTATTTACTAGAAAACTTTGTTTTACAAGAAGGAGCTTTAGCTTGGTTAGGGCCTCAATTCGAATCCGTAAACCTTAGCTTTTTGAGTTTCATTATGTTTATCGCGGTAATTGCATCTATGGTTCAATTGGTTGAAATGATTATTGAGAAATTTGCTCCGGTATTATACGGTGCTCTCGGTATCTTCCTTCCACTAATTGCTGTAAACTGCGCTATTCTCGGTGGTGCATTATTTATGCAAGAAAGAGCGTATTCAAACATTGCACAGGCTTCCGTTTTCGGACTTGGTAGTGGAGTGGGTTGGTTCTTAGCCATCGTAGCTATTGCCGCTATTCGCGAGAAAATCCGCTACTCAAATGTTCCTGCGCCTATGCGTGGACTTGGCATTACATTCGTGATCACCGGGTTGATGGGTATTGCGTTTATGAGTTTTATGGGTATTAAATTGTAATGTGTAAAAAGAACTGATTATGACTGTTATTGCTTCATCTACGGTAGTTATTTCGAGTATCGTAGTATTCTTTTTTGTCATTTTTCTTTTGGTAAGCGTTCTGCTTTTTGCCAAAAGTAAATTGGCTCCAAGCGGACCTGTTAAGCTCATCATCAACGGTGAAGAGCGTGAGGTTGAATCCGGGAATACGCTTCTTACGACTTTATCTAATGAGAAAATCTTTCTTCCATCTGCTTGTGGTGGTGGTGGTACCTGCGCCATGTGTAAATGTCAAGTAGTTGACGGTGGAGGCGGAATTCTTCCTACCGAAGAAGGCTTCTTTACTCGTAAAGAAATTCAAGAAAATTGGCGTCTTGGTTGCCAGGTGAAAATCCGTGGCAACATGGAAGTGAAAATCCCAGACGAAATCTTTGGTATCAAAAAGTGGGAATGTGAAGTTGTTTCAAACTACAACGTTTCTACTTTTATCAAAGAGTTTGTGGTTAAATTGCCCGATGGCGAACACTTAGACTTCGAAGCTGGTGGTTACATCCAAGTAGATGTTCCGCCAATTGAAGTTGACTTCAAGAATATGGACATTGCTCCACATCCTGATGACCCTATCGGTCCGGATAAATTCCGCCCTGAGTGGGATAAATTCAATCTTTGGGATTTGAAGATGAAGAATACCGAGGAAATTTTCCGTGCGTATTCTATGGCTAACCATCCTGCAGAAGGTAACATCATTATGTTGAATATCCGTATTGCCACACCACCTTGGGATCGTGCTAAGAACGGTTGGATGGATGTTAATCCTGGTATTTGTTCTTCTTACGTTTTTGATCGTAAGCCTGGTGATAAAGTAACCATCTCCGGACCTTACGGAGAATTCTTTATCAAGGAAACCAACAACGAAATGGTTTACATCGGTGGTGGTGCCGGTATGGCTCCGTTGCGTGCTCACATCTTCCACCTTTTCCACACCTTGAAAACCGACAGAAAGGTTTCTTACTGGTACGGTGGAAGAAGTAGAAGAGAGCTGTTCTACGTTGATCACTTCCGTAAAATAGAAAAAGAGTTTCCTAACTTCCGCTTTCACGTAGTACTCTCTGAGCCTTTGCCAGAGGATAACTGGAAAGAGGCTAAAGATTTAGACGATCGCGAGAGTGATGGATTCACCGGATTTGTTCACCAGGCTTTCATCGATAACTACCTTAGTAAGCATGATGAGCCAGAAGAAATTGAATTCTACTTCTGTGGACCTCCTATGATGAACGCAGCCGTTTTGAAAATGGTTGATGATTGGGGCGTACCACCTGAAAATGTATCCTTCGACGACTTTGGTGGTTAGGATTCGCATTTCTCAATACAATTGTTTAAAAAACCGTCTCAATTCCGAGGCGGTTTTTTATTTTTCTTAAACTGTCTTAATTAAGCATTCATGAACATTCAAAAGCTTTGACCGTTGTATTTGCTTAAGTAATTTTGCAATCATTAATAATTAACAAACACGCAAATCATGATTAAGAAAAGTTTTTTTGCGCTTACAACCGTTGCTTTCCTTGCAGCTTGTAGCAGTGCCCCATCTGAAACTGTTGAAACTACCGATGCAGTAGAAGAAGTAGATGTTCTAGCTGACGCAGAGTTCACCGCTAACACAACAAATAGCCAAATCGCTTGGGTTGGTTTTAAAACCTATTCAGATGGTAAGCACAACGGAACAATCAACCTTAAAGATGGTACGTTTAAAGTTGAAAATGGAAATTTGGCCGGTGGAACATTTACCATTGATATGAATTCCATCATTTGTCTTGATTTAGCTGAGGATCAAGAGTCACATGACAAATTAGTTGGTCACTTGAAAAGCGACGACTTCTTCGCCGTTGAAGAATACCCAGAAGCGCGTTTTACCATTACTGGAGTTGAAGAAGCAATGAATGATGAGAAAGGTACAACTCACATTATTCGTGGTAACTTAAGCATGCGCGATCAAACTAAAAATATCACCTTCCCAGCGCGTGTTAGTGTTGAGGAGTCAGGTGTTTCTTTAGTTGCTCCTGAATTTGCTATTGACCGCAAGCAATGGAACGTAATGTTCCGTGCAAGTACCATCGAAGGTGTAGCAAAAGATCAACTCATTGATGATAACATCCTTCTTGAATTGAACGTAAACGGGTAACACTGGTTTATTGGTTACGTTACCTTAAAAGCCGTGACATTATATGAAACGGCTTTTTTCTTTTTTCCCATCTGAAACTAAAGTACAATTGAATCGTTATTAAAAACTAAATGTACGAA
>JBHYFA010000069.1:0-14256 GCA_051859825.1 Schleiferiaceae bacterium | reverse complement strand
CCAGATCAAAGCACGGGAAAGCCGCGCGTTCGATTGGCCATTGAACGCGCCAGACGAAATTACAATCGCTTTGACCACAAAGACCCCGCATCCGAAGAATCCTCTACCACCGTTTTCCGTCTGGTTGAAGAACTAATGCGATACATTTTTTAACTGAGCATAACGCCGTCATCGGACTTTATAGACAGCCACTTATGGAGCGAGGCGGTGCATCGACCAGTTGTCAACCCCACCATCCTGCAACACATACCTAAACCGATCATGCAGTCGCGACGGCCGTCCCTGCCAAAACTCAATCATAACGGGCTTTACCGCGTATCCACCCCAATGCGGAGGTCGAGGTATTACCGCGGTATCTTTAAAGCGTTCTACACATTCTTTAAATCGTTGATTTAAATCTTCCTCTCCATCAACCTCACGACTTTGGGGGGACGCCCAAGCACCAATTTGACTTTCACGTGGGCGCATGCGGAAATACTCTTCTGAAACTTGTTCATCCACTTGGCGAGCGATTCCTTCAATACGAATTTGTCTTTCCATCTCTGGCCAGAAGAAGTTCAAGGCTACACGGGGCTGTTGGTTAATTTCTTTTCCCTTATCACTTTCGTAGTTTGTGTAGAATACGAAATCACCGCTGTCCACTTCTTTTAGGAGAACAACTCTCGAATGAGGAAATCCATCTTTACCTAAAGTTGATAAGGTCATGGCGTTGAAGTCACTTTGTTGTAGGCTCTGATACTCTTCCAACCACATATTGAACTGTTCGATTGGATTATTCAGCATGGAGCTTCTACGTAGTACTCCCTTATTATAGTTTTCTCTTACAGAACGCAGATCTTTTTTCATTTGTAAAGAAGTATTTTTTTAAAGGTCAAATGGAATGTCCTAGTCAGTTTTCATTGGGGTTTGTGAAAGCTGCTATAAGGATACTTCATGATATTTTGATGATTTTCAAGGGTAAACTAGAGAAACTAAGGTCGGATAAAACACCCTGTTGCTCATGCACAAAAATACAATATATTTTAGGCGAAAATGTGGGTTTATGCTTCGATTTCATTCACAGCACAAAAAAATCAAGTTTCAAGGTACAATAGTTGTTTTTAAATGCGTTTAAATGTAAAAACGAACAGCGATAGAAAATGTTCCTTAATATATTTGCCTGATGGATAAACAAGAAATAATTCCCGGTGCTCTTTTATGTTCGACCCCTTATTTGGGTGATGAATACTTTGAGCGTACCGTGGTTTTGATAACGAGGTATTCGGAAGATGAAGGAGCTGAAGGCTTGGTTTTGAATCGGTCGGTTATTTTAGAAGATGCGGAAAAACTCGGGCCAATCTCACAATACTCTGAATACTTTTATTTAGGCGGACCGGTAGCAAAAGGTCATCTGTTTTGCTTACACCGACTACATGACAGATTACAGGATGGAATGCTGGTGTATGAGGATGTTTATTTCGGCGGTGATTTTGATAAAATCAATGAGCTTGTTGCTCAGGATGAAACCGGAAGTTTGGATTTGCGCTTTTTCCTAGGATTTTCAGGTTGGGAGGCCGGTCAGCTTGAAGATGAAATTGAGCAGCATACCTGGTTTGTTTTTCCTCCCGAAAGTCCTGATTGGATATTCAATATAGACTATGCTAATTGCTGGCGCGATATGGTCTCCAAAATGGGGCATCCATATACTCTTTACCTCAATGGACCTTTAGATCCTCAAGATAATTGATTCGGGTTCGGAGCTTTTTTGGTGTTGTAAAAAAAAGTTCGAGAACATCAGTTTGCTCTCGAACTTTATTGTCATTCTTTATAAGATAAGCATGGCGTCTCCGTAACTAAGGAACCTATACTTTTCCTTAATGGCTTCTTTATAAGCCTTATTCAATAATTCATATCCCGTGAAAGCGGCAGTCATCATAAGAATGATTGACTGTGGCGGATGGAAATTGGTCATCAAGGCATCAGCAATGGTGAAATCGTAAGGCGGGTAAATGAAACGGTTGGTCCAGCCATCAAATTTTTTCAATTTATTCTCCGTCGTAATTGATGATTCTAACGCACGCATTGTGGTTGTACCTACGGAAATGATTTTTTTTCCGTTGTCGATGGCTTTGTTTACAATGTTTGCTTCTTCCTGCGTAATAATCAAGCGCTCGGAATCCATTTTGTGCTTTGATAGATCTTCTACTTCAACTGGACGGAATGTACCAAGACCTACGTGAAGGGTTATTTCTGCAAGATCAACACCTTTGATTTCGAATTTCTTAACCAATTGCTTACTGAAGTGCAATCCGCTCACCGGTGCAGCTACGGCGCCTTCGTGCTTAGCAAAGATAGTTTGGTAGCGCTCGTTGTCTTCCTCATCCGCTTCACGATTAAGGTATTTAGGAATGGGCGTATTTCCCAATCGCTTGAGTTTTGCGCGGAATTCTTCGTACGAACCGTCAAACAAAAAGCGAAGCGTACGACCTCTTGATGTGGTATTGTCAATTACTTCGGCTACTAACGAGTCTTCATCTGTTCCGAAGTATAATTTATTTCCAATACGAATTTTACGAGCCGGATCTACTAGAACATCCCATAAGCGGGTTTCTTTATTTAGCTCGCGCAAAAGAAAAACCTCAATACGCGCGTTGGTTTTTTCCTTGTAGCCGTACATTCTGGCGGGAAAAACCTTCGTATTGTTAACAATAAAGCAATCTCCCTCATCAAAATAGTCAAGTAAGTTGGAAACGTAATTATGCTCAATGGTTCCGGTTTCACGGTTTACAACCATCAGTCTAGCATCATCGCGGTGGATAGCGGGACGTTCAGCAACAAGTTCTTTAGGAAGTTTGTAGCTGAAGTGTGAAAGCTTCATTTTTTTTGCGCTCATAAAGGGTATTTTGATTAAAGACCATTTTGGAAGGGGATTTTCCACAAAATACCGTAAGCTCAGGGCAATCACTTCGATGCACAAAAAACGAAATACGCACTACGGAAGCTTACGGGCTTCTCCAAAAAGGCGTGCAAAGATACAAAATTGAGGAGGCCTTGTCAATACCTAATTCCAAACGCGTTTTAGTACAAATATTTAAGTCAAAACTTACGCATTAACCAATCACCCATCACCCTCACCTCCTTCACCACCTCCCCAATATACTCAATCACGTCCGATGCGGTCACACTCGTGGCGTCCATCTTTTTCGAAGCTGCCTGAGCTGCTAGTCCGTGAAAGCAATTGGCTAATAAAGCACTTTCAATCGTAGCGTAGCCCTGAGCAAGGAATCCCGCTATCATGCCGCTGAGCACATCGCCAGTGCCGGCAACCGAGAGCGCGGGAGAGCCAGTGCCGTTGAAAAACACTTTTCCCGAGGGGGTTACCAGTGCCGTGTATGCTCCTTTAAGGTTGACATAAACTACGTGCTTTTGCGCAAAAGCCATTACGTCTTCCAATGTAAAGGTATTTATGCCAAGAAGACGTTGCATTTCTCCCGGATGAGGTGTGAGTATGCTGCCTTTTGGTAAAAAGGAAATCCACGTAAGATTATCTGCGAGGTAGGAGAGGGCGTCTGCGTCGATAACCATTGGCCCTCCGAATTCGTACAACGACTGTTTAAAAACGTCTTCGCTTTCCCTACCCATTCCCATTCCGATGGCCAGACTATGCATTTTAGGAATAGAAGGAAAGTCGGTGAGTTGGAACTCGTTAACATCCACAATACTTAGAGCGTCGGGTAAGCTAGCTTGTAATATGTTTGCTCCTCCCGCAGGGATGTGAACGCTTACCAAACCCGCACCTACACGAAAAGCGGCTTTGGCACTAAGCAAAGGCGCTCCAAACATTCCTTTGCTTCCTCCGCTAATCAGAACGTGTCCTCGAGTATTCTTATACGAAAATGTATCGAGCGGTTTGAGCAAAGGAGCAATATCATGTTGTTGAATGAAATGGAAGTCGGAGCTTTGTTCTTCAACCGCTTCTTTATTCCAACCAATATTTATGAGTTTTATTTCCCCGCAAAATCTGCCTGTTTCAGGAAATAAAAAGGCAAACTTCACGCACTCAAAACTCAGAGTACAGTGGGCTTGTATCGTAGGACCAACATGTTCCGCCACATCGATGACCATTCCAGAAGGTACATCAATACTGATGACTTCAGATTGTGATTGATTTACCCATGAAACCCAATCGGCATAGTGGCCTTCTAAAGCTCTGGTAAGTCCGGTGCCGAAAAGCGCATCAACGATTAAGGCGTTTTTTGGTAACTCGGGCTTGGGGAAATCCTGATAGATTTCTACCTCTACACCAAGGTCGTACAGTCTTTTGAGATTGGTTTGAAAGTCGGGCGAACCCTGCCATTCGCCCTTGGGTGCAATGACTTTACAGCTAAACGTAATGCCTTCTGAATGAGCCAGACGCGCCATCACTAAGCCGTCGCCACCATTATTTCCCGTGCCACAGAGAAATATTATTTCTTGGTGTTTCTTTTTTAGCTTGTGTTTTACTTCAATCCATGCGTTACTGGCTGCTCTTTCCATCAAGTCGATGGAAGAAATGGGTTCTCTTTCGATGCTCAGTCTGTCAACCTCACGAATTTGCGGCGCTAGTAAGATCTTCATGGATTTCGTAAACTTGCGACATTAGATTATCGTCGTCACCATTGCGGATAACGAAATTACTCAGGGCTATTTTATCGTCGTCAGACCACTGATGATTCATCCGCGATTCAATTTCTTCTCGCGAAAGTCCACTGCGTTTGATTACGCGTTGAATACGCAATTCTTTTGGAGCAACTACCAATATAATGTAGTCGCAGTCTTTATACGTTCCAGACTCAAAAAGTACGGCGGCTTCTTTTAGCACATAAGGCGCAGATTGCTCACTTAGCCACTGCGTAAAATCTTCGGCTACAATGGGATGAATGACTTCATTCAACGATTGTAATTTTTCTTTATCAGGAAAAACGATTTCACCTAGCGCTTTTCGACGTAAAGTGCCATCATCCTCGAAAAGTTCTGCCCCGTAGGTTTCACGAATGTAATTTTTGATCCGTGAATCCGTGGCCGTTCTTTCACGAGCTTTTTCATCAGCGATATAAATTGGAACACCGAGTTTTTCAAATATCCGAGCAACAGTAGTCTTTCCACTGCCTATACCTCCGGTGATTCCAACAACTAATGGTTTCTTTGACATTTTAAACGTTGCCTATTTTCTTGGGAGCAAATGTAAGTTGTTTGATCAAATTATTTATTTGTTAAGCCAAAGATTTTCGACGCAACCGTTACAAAAAAAAATGCATCCAATATGTTGAGCGTTGGAAAATAAGTTGTAAATTTGGCTTGATTTTTTATCAGATGATTTTTGAAATCAAAGCGTGGGCTTTATGATTTTGAGACTAATATGAATCTTTAGGTAAATCGCTTGTTTTGCTAGAGCTAGAGTTTTGTTTATTACACACCATCTAAAATCAAAATTAATGACTGTAGTTGTACTATTCTTGGCTTTCCTTTTCTCTTTACTTGCCCGGGCGCTCTCTGGAATTTAGTTCATACACGCGCTGGAGATTCAATTGTTATTTTGAAAACCATTTCCAAGTATCCTTTTTGATCTTTTAGCTAATTTATTTCATTTAACACCGCCTAACGAAATAGTTGCTGGTGTTTCTCAAACTACGATTCTAAGACTTTCATAAGGTAAAACAACTATGCTAAGTTGATTTTTATTGAACTACGAAAAACACGAAAGGCAAGAAAAATTAGTTTACTCAGGCTCAGCTTTCCCTGTTAAGTTTATATGCTGCAACCGTTGCAGAAGTAATTATCCATTTTTAGTGAATAATTCAAATGATAATACAAGTAGTTGCTTTTTGTATCTTTTTACCAACCTTTTTCTTAATATCTATTACATTAAAGTCATTTCCATTGACATATATCCGAATATCGGAAACTAATCCACTTGATAAAAGCATCAAGTCTTCCTCCGTTACTTCATACTTGAAGGTGTAATTCCCGAAAGAAACTCCGCTTGCTGTTGAAGCGGTTGGCATGTGTGTTGCACTATAAACCGTATTAATCATAGGTTTAGCATTTTCTTCTGAATACAGTGTTAGGAAAAATCCATTAGGATTTTCATTGGTCACAATTTTTATAGTTACTGAATCTCCAGCTTGTGACTCTTCTTTATAATTCAAATTCACATTGATATAAATCTTAAAATCACTCCCTATTTTCATTACTGTAAATACGAAAGATTGGTTTACTTTTACAGCATTTGCTTTGGTAATTACTCCGGTAAATGGGTCGGTTTTTTCAATACTAAATTTACACTTTTGGCTAAACACTTTTGTTGAAAAGCTTAGAAAAATGCTAGTTAGAAGGAGGTAACGAATAGGTGTGTTCATGGTTTTTAAATTAAAATCAAGTTATATTCAAACTGCGTATTTCGTTAACATATCACAAATCACTTCTCACAAACCGCATTCGGCTAACAATCGTAAACAAAGCAATGAATACCAGTGAAGTTACGAGTGCTTGGGTAGGAAATCCGGCTGAAGCGTAATCTCCCCCTATAAATCCGGCTAAGTGCTTTTTAAATGGTGCTTCAATGAGTAAACGACTTTGCTTTAAAGGTAAAATTGCGTGTAAAAAATCAAACTTATACGAAATCAACGGCTCAACAATCAAGCTGTATAGCAAAAGAATCACTAAGCTAACCCCCGAACTTTTACCAAGTTGTATGATAAGCAAGCCTAAACTCATTAATATACCAAACTCCACCGCCCATAGCAGAGGATAGTGAAGATATGCAGCCCATGATTCATTTCCTTTCACGCCCATTGCGAACCCCAACAGATATATACACAATAGTTTAACTACGACAAAAACAATTATCCAAATGTATTTGCTGAAAAATGAGGCGTCCCTCGACCATCCTTCCATGGTCTGCTTGCGGTACATCTTGTATCTGCTATCCAGGGAAATATACATCATAAAAATGATGACAAAAATGTACTTGAAGAAGCCGGCGGTATAACTCAACGATTGTAATATGGTTCCTCGTTGCATATATCCTAGACTTTCCAAGGCTTCATTCGCGGAAAAATTCGATCCTGAATTGAGTGATTTGCTCACATTTGAAGTAACAATCAAAATATAGAGCAGCAACGTGATACCGATTAAAATAGGGTATATGGGATGGCTTTTTAGCTTTATCCATTCAATGCTAAATGCTTTCTGCATGACTATTGGGTTTTTTCCAAGAACATTTTTTCTACTTCGTTTCGGAGGGGTACAAGATGCGATAAACTAATATTCTTTTCGTGTAAATAACGATTTAATGAACTTGCATCTGCCGGACGCTGAATTTCTACGTGAAGATAATCCTCAGCCGTTTCCGCCGAAATGGTGAAAGGCCACTCCTGAACGACTTTAAGTAATTCTGCATCGGAGGCTTTTATTTGCAGTCGAAGCGTATCGGCATTTTTCTCCTCCGTAAGCTTTTGCGTGTCAACAAGATTTCCCTGCTTGAAAATCGCCAAGTGGGTACATACCTTTTCTATTTCGTCGAGAATATGACTGGAAATGATAATCGTAACACCTTCTTGTGCTAACTGTTTGATGAGGTCTCTAACCTCTCTAATTCCTTTGGGATCTAGTCCGTTGAGGGGCTCATCGAGTACCAAAACACGTGGGTTGCCAATAAGGGCGGAGGCAATAGCCAATCGTTGACGCATTCCGAGAGAAAAGGCTCCGGCATTTTTGTCGGATACGGCTCCAAGACCTACTCTTATTAAGGCGTTTTGGCACGAATTGAGGTCAACCCCTTTTATCAAGGCCGTCATTTTTACATGGTCGAGCGCACTCATCCGCGGCATAAGGTTAGGTTCTTCCAGTATGCCTCCAATACTTCCCACGGGAAAATCCATTCCTTTACCAAACCATGAGTATGATCCCGAACTGGGTTTTACAATCCCCAGAATCATCCCTAAAAATGTGGTTTTTCCTGAGCCATTGGGACCCAGAATCCCAAATACCGAACCGGAAGGAATTTCCAAGTTCATATCATTTACGGCGGTAAACTGACCGTAGCTTTTGGTTAACCGGGTTGTGCTTAAAATAATTTGATTTGCCAATTTCAGATATTTAATCGGTTACAATATTCCGAATGATTTAGGTTGACCTCACGCATACAGCCACTTAGGGCGTGTAATAAATAGGCCCTTCAATACCCAGAGGCCACCCCAACCATATCCAAATAAGCAGCATTGGAATACGCACCAAAGCAAAAGCTATGGCAAAGGGCAACATCAAGGAAATAATGGTTCCAATCCCCACATTTTTCACATACTTCTGGGCAAAAACAATTACCAAAGGAAAATAGGGGAGAAGGGGGGTAAGAATATTAGAGTACGAATCGCCAATGCGGTAGGCTGCCTGAGTAGTTTCGGGGGAAATACCCATATTCATTAGCATGGGAACAAAAATAGGTGCCAATAAAGCCCACTTAGCGGAGGCACTACCCATTACAAGATTCACCATGGATGAAACAATGATGAAGGCTACCAAAAGTGGTCCGTTTTGGAGTCCAATGGCTTTCAAACCCGCCGAGCCTTTTACGGCCAGTACACTCCCGAGGTTAGACCAGTTGAAGTAGGCTACAAACTGCGCTGCTACGAAGGCAATCACGATATACATACCCATGGTTGACATGCTTTTGGCCATCATGCTCGCAATGTCTTTATCGCCTTTAATGGTTTTTGCAACAAAGCCATAAACCAAACCCACGCCCAAAAACACGATAAACATAATGGGTACAAGGGAGTCGTAGAAAGGCTTAAAGCTTCTTGAACCTGTTAACGGATCGATATCTCCGCGCAGCAAACCATTAGCAGGAATAATGGTCATCATAATAACGGCTAGTAACACAACTAGGAACAGCATAGTCCATTTTAAGGCTTTTTTCTCAAGCGGGCTAATGTCTTTTTGTTCTTCCACTTCGGTAGCTTCGCTGCGGTCGTATTCGCCCAATCGAGGAACCAATATTTTCTCCGTTACCCATGTTCCGGCTAA
Organism: Schleiferiaceae bacterium; assembly: GCA_051859825.1. Lineage (GTDB taxonomy): Bacteria > Bacteroidota > Bacteroidia > Flavobacteriales > Schleiferiaceae > CSBr16-58. The sequence continues at coordinate 5,211 of JBHYFA010000069.1, read as the reverse complement.
GCCTACCAAAGGAACTGAGGCCGCCATGAGGTAGTAGTTTGAAAGAGGGTTAACCGTATAACTGCTATCGATGATTTGTGCCGCGGGCTCGGTAAAGGCGGCAATCATTGGGTCGAGTCCCGTGGGGAGAAAATTAGCTCCAAAACCACCCGACACTCCCGCGAATGCAGCACCAATTCCCGCCAGTGGATGTCGCCCCATTCCGTAAAAGATTGCACCACCCAGAGGAATTAAAACCACGTATCCGGCATCTGCTGCAACAGAGCTTACCATACCTGCAACCACGATTGAGAAAGTGATAATCGAACGGGGTACCCGAGCAATGAACGCACGTAAGGCTGTGGATATCAAACCTGAATATTCAGCTAAACCTATTCCGAGCATAACAACCAAAACCAAGCCTAGCGGAGGAAACATGGCAAAGGTGGTTACCATCTTCGTCATGAGGAGTTGGAAGCCATCGCGGGAAAGTAGATTGATGACAGAAATGCTATCCACGGGATTTCCATCAGGACCAATTAAGCCGGCCTCTTTACCGGGATGATCAACCGTGTAACCACCAAAAATCCACGAGAGAAGAAGCGTTACACCCATTAATAGAGCAAAAAGTGTAACTGGTTGAGGGAGTTTATTACCAACATTTTCAATCGAGTCAAGAATACGCTGAGAGAGGGTAGATTTTTTTGTCATTGTAAAAATTGGGTTAGCTTGTTTTTAATCAGACTTCTATCTTTAAAATGGGCTAGCAATTTAGTGCAAAAAGTAGATTGTGAAAATTTTTTTTTAATCTCATGTAGAAAATTGCAACAATTTGAACTTTATAAATGTGGTCTTGTTTTCAACTTGTTAACAAATACGGATTGTTTTCAAACATCTTCAAGCCTAAATTTGCAACCCATAACCCAACACCCATAACCCAACACCCATAACCCATAACCCATAACCCATAATTCATCACTCATCACTCATGCCCTACACCCTCCTCATCACCTTCCTCCTCGCTTCCTTTTTCGTGCAAGGACAAGCTGATTATTGGGTGTATTTTACGGATAAGGAGGTTAATAAGGAGGTGTTGGATGATCCCTTTGCTTATTTTTCTCCAAAGGCAGTTTTGCGTAAAGCGCAGCAGCAAACCTCTTATGATATCCATGATTTACCTGTAAATGAATTGTATGTGCAGCAAATCTCTGCCGTGGCAAAAGTGAAAATGTATTCACGTTGGTTAAATGCAGCTTTGGTAGAAACTACGGACGCGGATGTTTTACTTGATTTTGAATTTGTAGAGAAGGTCGAGCCTCGACAGGCATTGATGAAAGTAATAAGCTCCGCTGATGATGTCAATTTTCAATACGGCTCTGCGCGTTTGCAGATTGAGCAGGTATTTGGAGATTACCTCCATCAACAAGGCATGACTGGGACAGATGTGCTCATTGCGGTTTTTGACGGCGGATTTAACCAAACCAATAATCTTGCAGTTTTTGACGCTATGCGCAATGAAGGCAGGTTCAAAGGCGGTTACAGTTTTGTCAACCAAGATAGTAACATTTACACACCAGGTTCACACGGAACACACGTATTAAGCGTGATGGCTGCCAAGACTGAGGGGGTTTTTGTTGGGACTGCACCCGACGCCAATTATTGGTTATTTATGACAGAAGATCAAACGGTGGAGGTAAATGCTGAGGAGTACAATTGGTTGGCTGCTGCTGAGTTGAGCGATAGTTTGGGTGTGGACATCATCAATTCGAGTTTGGGCTACACCACCTTTGATCCGGGGCAGAATAGTTATACACCTGCCGATTTGGATGGGCAAATAGGCGTCGTTACTCAAGCTGCCTTATTTGCAGCTCGCAAGGGTATGTTGGTTGTTAACTCCGCTGGAAATGCCGGAGCTTCCCAGTGGCGTAAGGTTGTTAAGCCCGCTGACGCTGACAGTATCATTGCTGTGGGCGCGGTAAATATTCAGGGTAATAGAGCTAATTTTTCTTCTATGGGACCCACTGTTGACGGACGAATTAAACCGGATGTAATGGCTTTGGGCGAGCAGGCATACTTTGTTGCTACCAACGGAGTTCCAGGGCAGGCCAATGGCACTTCGCTTTCTGCTCCTATTATCGCCGGACTAGCCGCTTGCTTGCGTCAGGCGTACCCTCACCATAGTACGGAAAATTTGCGTCAAACCATTATCCGATCGGCGCACATGTTTTTCAATCCCGATACCCTGATGGGGTTCGGAATTCCCAATTTTGATGTTGCTTTCAATAATGTTTTTTCCGTAGATGAGTTTCGCTCGGAGGTTCGTTTAGGAGTGTATCCTAATCCGGTCGAAAACACGCTCAATGTAGAGTGGGAGATGGGGTGGCAGCCCGCTGCCGTGCGTATCTTTGATCTTAATGGGAGAATGCTAAAGCAGGTAGATATTGATGAGGAAATGCAGCAATTACCCATTGATGTGTCTCATTTGCCAGCAGGAAAATACATTTTACATTTATACGGTGGTGCCAACGCCGTTAGTACAACAATTATCAAAAAATAACCCTAGATGAACCAAGCCAATAACCCCGTATGCAAGCTTTTTGGAATTGATTACCCCATCATTCAAGCAGGAATGATTTGGTGTAGCGGTTGGGAGCTCGCTTCTGCGGCAGCCAATAACGGTATTCTGGGCTTAATAGGTGCTGGAAGTATGTACCCGGAAATTTTACGTGATCAAATACGTAAGTGCAAGGCCGCTACAGACAAGCCTTTCGGGGTGAATGTTCCGTTGCTTTACCCGGATATTGAGAAGCACATGAATACTATTGTGGAAGAAGGTGTAAAAATCGTATTTACTTCTGCGGGAAATCCGCGTACTTGGACCGGTTGGCTTAAAGAGCGTGGAATTATCGTAGTGCACGTAGTAAGTAGTGCAAAATTTGCCCGCAAGGCCATGGATGCCGGGGTTGACGCTATTGTTGCAGAGGGTTTTGAAGCGGGCGGTCATAATGGACGCGAAGAGACTACGACCATGTGTCTCATTCCTGAAGTCCGCGATGCCATTAGCATACCCTTGATAGCCGCTGGAGGTATAGGTGATGGTCGTTCCATGCTCGCTGCTTTTGCACTTGGTGCCGATGCCGTGCAAGTAGGCTCCCGTTTTGTTGCCTCTCACGAAAGCTCAGCACATCAGGCGTTTAAGAATAGCGTCGTAGAAGCGCAGGAGGGAAGTACCATTCTTACACTCAAAGAGATTACGCCGGTTCGCCTGATTCGTAATAAATTTTTCGAAGACGTTCAAGAGTATTACAATCGTGGTGCACAGGTAGAAGAGCTGCGTGAACTCTTGGGGCGAGGTCGGGCAAAGAAAGGTATGTTTGAAGGAAACCTCGATGAAGGCGAACTCGAGATTGGGCAAATCAGCAGTCGTATTAGCGATATCAAGTCGGTTAAAGAAATTGTAGGAGATTTTATCAGGGAATACAATACTACCCTGCAACGACTCGAGTCTTCTAAGATTTCTTAGGTATCAAATTACGCATTGATTGAGGTATAGTACGGATGGCTCATCAATACTGCAGTAAATCATTTTTCCGCAACCCCCTGATCAGTTAAACTCATTAAGAAGGCTTCAAGCGCCTGTTTATCGTATTCACTGAGGCTTAAGGGCTTAACAAATGGACTCTTGTTTGGGTGAGAAAATCCACCACGGTTGTAGTGTTCTATTACTTCACTGAGGGTGGCCATGCTGCCGTCGTGCATGTATGGTGCGCTAAGAGCTACATTGCGAAGAGATGGCGTTTTTACTTTGCCAATATCACTGCTGTCGCGTGTAACCCGCATTCTCCCTAAATCAGCGTATTCTTCGTAAAGACCTATGTTTTCAAATTTAAAATGGGTAAGCAAGTGACCTTGATGACAAAAATTGCAGTGAGTTTGAAACAACTTCCAACCGTGGAGTTCAGTTTCATTTAAGGTGTTTTCTCCAAAATAGTAATAACGATCAAAAGGGCTATCTCCGCTCAGTAAAGCTCTTTCGTACGAGGCAATGGACGCCGTAATACTAAAGGCATGAATTCCCATGTCAGGAAATACCTCTTCAAATAATTTTGGATACTCAGGGTGTTCAGCTAAACGATGAATGAGCTCAGCAATAGTAAAGTCCATTTCCTCGTGGGTTTCTAAAGGACCAAGCATTTGGGTTTCTAGCGTGGGATTTCCTCCTTCAAGAAAAAAGTACGGATGATAAGCGGTGTTTACTACGGTGGGGACATTTCGTTTACCAATACGACCTTTGATACCAACTGAAACGGGATTTCCGTCGGCAAAAGCTTTTTCCGGTAAATGACAAGAACCGCAGGAAATGGAGGAGTCTCGGGAGAGTATAGGGTCGAAAAACAATCTTCGTCCCAATTGCACTTTAGCCTCAGTGGGAGGATTATTCTCTGGGAAGGGAAGTGGTGGAAAACCATGATGGGGCAGAGGCCATACTTCATCAGATGCGCTTTCGTTTGGAGTGCATGCAATGATGAAAAAAAACAATAAAATACTCAACCGCATCGAACTTCCTGATTATTTTCCCCAAAAATACGAATAAAAGACCTATTTCCCTCTTCCTTGAAAAACAATTAATACCGTGTAAATAAGAATCTTTAGATCGTTGAGAAGGTTCATATTTTCCAAATAAATAAGGTCGTATTTCAAGCGTTCGATCATTTCATCTACGTTTTCAGCATAGCCAAATTTCACCATTCCCCAGGAGGTAATGCCTGGTTTTATTCTTAATAATTGTCGGTAGTATGGGGCTTTTTCAACGATTTGATCTGCAAAAAACTTCCGTTCAGGTCTAGGACCCACAATACTCATTTCACCTAGTACAACGTTCCAAAACTGTGGGAGTTCATCCAAGCGGTATTTGCGCATGATTCTACCCCAAGGAGTAATGCGAGGATCGGCATCGCTGCTGAGCGCGGGGCCATCTTTTTCCGCATCTACATACATAGATCGAAATTTAATGATTTGGAATGGCTTGCCAAATTGTCCCATTCGTTCTTGCTTGAAAAATATTGGTCCAGCAGATGAGCGACGAACCATAAATGCCACAAAAAGCAAAAGTGGAGAACAAAGAATGAGGAAGAGAAGCGAGAAAAGAATGTCAACTGCTCTCTTGATGATTTTTTGTCCGTGCGGCATTGGACTGGTAGGAATTTTAATCAGAGGCTCGGAGATGGATTC
>JBHYFA010000068.1:0-14569 GCA_051859825.1 Schleiferiaceae bacterium | reverse complement strand
TTTTAGCAAAAGAGTTAGATGGAATCCCAAGACTTCTATAGTACAAAAGTGCACTGCTAAGTAGTTGAGCTATAAAGTGAAACTTAATAGCTATTTCACAAAAATGAAGAATCCACAAAGTTGCACAAAGATTTATTAAGTAAATCATCCCATTTAGTGACTCCTATGTGAACTTCAAATTTTTCGTGCTTTTCGTGCTTTTCGTGCTTTTCGTGGTTCAACAAAAATCTCAACATCAACAGAAATACAACATGCATTAAAGTGCAAAGCCTTACTCATAATCCGATTATTTCATTTATCCTCTTGCTCAGTATTTCCGCTGTTTTAACATTCGACTCGTGCGTCCAACCAGCAATATGCGGGCTAACTAAAATATCGGGGTGATGAAGGAAAGTTTCGAGCAAGGGGTGAGCATCAATGCTTTCGAAGCTACTTTTTTCAAATGGAAGAACGTCTAAAGCGGCCCGAATAACTCTTCCATCTTCCAATGCATTAAGTAGAGCTTGAGGATTTACCAAAGGCCCTCTAGCAGTATTAATGAAGTAAATGGGTTTTGTGATTTTTGCAAAAAAAGTATCATTCGCATAATCTCTAGTTTCATCGTTGAGTGGCAGGTGCAGACTGATAACATCAGCTTCATTATATATCTGTTCCAACGATGCTTCCTTAATATGATCATCACTAAAACCGGTTCGATACGCGTCGTAGGCAAGTACTGGGCAGTGAAAACCAGAAAGGAGACGGGCGAAGGCACTACCATTGTTTCCGTAGCCGATGATCCCAACTTTTTTCCCACGAAGTTCAAATCCTCGATTAGCTTCACGCTGCCAAATTCCCTGACGAACCTCATCGGCAAAACGGGGCGAGTGACGCATCATGCTGAGAAGTAAAAGCAGGGCATGCTCGCCTACAGCCTGACGATTTCCTTCAGGTGCATTGACTACCGCAATTCCGAAATCATCAGCGGCCTCAAGATCGATATTTTCCAAGCCACTACCCCAGCGTGCGATACATTCCAGATGAGCATTCTTTTGCAAAAAATCTCGATCAAACGGAAATCGACTGCGAACCACAATAGCCTGCATTTGAGATATGACCTCTTTGCATTCGTCATCAGATAACCCCCATAGTCTGTGTACTTGAAAACCCAGACCACGCAGATTATCTTCCAATGAAGCATAGACAAAATCAACTAAACCTATATTTTTCAATGCTTTATAAAATTAAAAATCGCTACAAATTTTCTCATCAATCAGGAAATTTTCTCATAGATTGCCAATAAACGAGAATAGGTTTTCCAAATAGACAAAAACGAATTATGATTTTGAATATCAGATGTTTAAATCAAAATACGTCTTTACAAATTCATCAAAAACCGCATGGTATCAACACCATCAGCATAATCGCTTAATCCTGGTTGCTGGGTAGTTCCAAAAGGCAAATGATTATGTCCTACCACGCATTGAATTTGCTCTTGGATATTGCTGAGTTTAGTATTCAATTCATCAAGATTTTCATAGTATTCGAAGAACACGACAGCGATGGGAGAAGCGAGATTTTCATCTTCCTTTAAAATCACAAATCCGTTGTCCCAAATGGCCAGCTTGCTCATCATATAAATGGTGCGGTAGTAGTCGTAGTTATTCCCGTATCGGTTGTGTTCCACAATAGGATGATACTCGTACATCGCTTCAAAAAGCGGTTGAAAATCGTATTCTTTTGGCACATAGATTTTGCTTACCGAACGACACCCAAGACCGAAGTAGCGAAAAATATCTTCCGCTAAGCCTTGCAATTCATTTTTGGTTTCCGAGCCATTTATTACGGCTACTGAGTTGCGATTTTTACGAATAATATGGGGGTATTTCCCAAAGTAATAGTCGAAATATCTCGCGCTATTATCGCTGCCTGTTGCAATGTAGGCGTCGGCATTTTTCAAAAACTGAGGGTGCTCCACAAACCCGTCGGGATTTCCAGAAATTTCTCGAAGCATGGCTAAAACCGGTGCCATCAGAGGATCTTCGGAAGAGATTTTTATATGGGTTTCGTGTCCAGCCGCCCAAGTGCAAATAACATCGTGCAAACCAACCAGGGGTATATTACCTGCAGAAATGATTCCCACCTTTTTTGGAGAAACCGCACCCAAATCGTAGGCGCTCAACCATACTTCAAGGGAATCAGGTTGTAGAACTTCACTCCACGTTTGCATGGCATGACGAACATTTTCAGGAGTAAACCACGGATTGCGTTGGTGACCGGTTTGGATTGCCGCTTCGATTTTAGTTTGCTGATTAGGGCAAATACTAAAGGTTTTTTCGGCGGCAATTTCACCCAGCGCAAGACCGAATTGGGAAAGTTGATATTTACGTGTATTCATTCAAAAAAAATTACGACAGAGACGCGATTTATCGAGTTTTACGAGTAATACATCAAAATGTAAAACATTGTTATTGTATCTTTGTTGCTGCAAATGTACGACTACAAAAGCCTGTGAAATTGAGGTAATGACTTTTGATTGTACACAATACTTTGCACGTAATTTTTTTCAATTAAATAGAAGACTATCATGGCAATACGAATAACTGATGAATGCATCAATTGTGGGGCGTGCGAGCCAGAGTGCCCCAATAACGCAATTTACGAAGGCGGTGTAGAATGGCGCTTTTCCGACGGAACTTCGCTGAGCGGAAAAGTCACCCCTAAAAGTGGTAAAACCTACGAATCTGACGAGGCGCAGGAACCAGGCAGCTACGACTTATACTATATCGTAACCGACAAATGTACCGAATGCATTGGTTTCCATGAAGAACCACAATGCGCAGCAGTTTGCCCGGTTGACTGCTGTGTCCCTGATGAAGACAATGTAGAAAGCGAAGAAGAGCTTTTTGCAAAGAAAGACTTCTTGCATCTAGATTAAGGTGTGATACTACAAAAAAATGCGCTCCGAATGAAACGAAGCGCATTTTTTTTGGAAAAAAGGAAGAGAAAACGCAACAGAAAATTCTATTTAATATACGACTTCAAAGCATCAATATGCTTTTCAAAAGCATCCACGCCTTTTTTGGTGATTTTACAACTGGTATTGGGGTAGTTGCCCTTAAAGGTTTTTTTCACTTCAATATATCCGGCATCACTGAGCTTTTGCAATTGCACACTAAGGTTTCCGGAGGTTGCACCAATGGTAGTTTTCAAATAGGTGAAATCTGCTTTTTCCAATCCTACCAGTAAACTCATTACCGCCAATCGCAATTCCGAATTTAGTAATGGATCTAAGGGTTTAAACATTGGCTTGGGATTTTTTCGCGAGCATTAATCCGGGGATGACGTAACCCAAGAAAATTACCGCCGCATAAACCAAAAGAAAATCGACGCCACTAAAAAGCGGTGATACGCCGGAAGCAATCCAAAACACCACGGCACCGATGATTAAGGGTGAAAATCGCAAAATAGCTCCCGAAATAAAAGTCGCCAAACCCACCAAAAGCAAAATAAATGGCGTTGGATTCACCTCATTTGCGATGCTTACATATATGCTTAAAAACAAGGCAATACCGAAACCCAACCACACCATGGCGTAAATCCTGTCGAAGTGAGAGGAGGCCCCCACTTGCCTATCCCGACGTTTTTCATACATAATTGCCGCAGGAACACCAATTACCACAATTCCCAACCACACAAAATTGGAAATTGCGCCCATATCCAACTTTATCATTATGTATTGGGCTAGACTTGCCACCGTTACTAACACTCCCCAAAGTAAAAAGTGAAAACCGGTTTCAATCACTCGGTTTCTGGCTAATGATATCATTTCTTGAACAATATCCAAGTTTGCGTTTGCTGTATTCTTATCCATAACAAAAAGTTTTTATGTTAAACATGGTACAAATATAAAGTAGTTTATGTTATAAACAAGATTTTTTTTAATTTATCAAAACAGAAAAGTTTGGATTTCCTTAAACCGTAGATTGGTTTTTTCAAGAAGAAAACTAACACTACGTAAAAGTCCATTATTTTTGACTGTAATCGAAAAAAAATACTAATTTTGCGATTACAATCAAAAATCACCGGGTTTTGAGAATCAGAAGGCAAATAGAGAAGTCGCTTGAAAATGATTTTTTCAAGGAGAAAGTCATAGTGATACTAGGTGCTAGACAAGTTTTTACAAAGCTTAAAAGAAGATGAAAGCAACCGCCTGAAAAAAGAATAGCATTAAAAAAAATTACGCCTAATAAACATACCTCAAACCAATAAACCCCATTAAGAACAATTCGTTCCAAATGGGAGTGACCATCACCTCCATATTAATAGATAATTCTTTAACCGAGGGAAAAGGTCGTAATGCAACACCAACAGGAAGAGCGGGTTGAATTTCATCTATAACAATAGCTCCCAAACCAACATATGCTTCAAACCTATCTCTCAACAAGAAATTGTAGTTTAATAAAAGTTCAGGAGTAAAATCTTTTAAAAAGTTATTGGAATAAACTCGAAAGTCACTCCAAAAGCGATCATTAAAATTATAGCCTAGACCAATTTTGGAATCGGAGGCATTGGTAAAAAAGGAAGTAGTTACTTGAGCATGAGCTTTGGATATGCCCAATGCGAAAATTAAAACGAATAAAAGTTTGGAGAAATGTTTCATGGGAAAAATTAAATTATTGAGACGGTAAAAATAGAACGCAAACCCAAAAAAAACGCCATGAGTCAAAATAATATTAACCCATGGCGTTTCAAAAAAACTGCTACTAAAAGCTATGTCCTACAAATCGAACTTAATTCCTTGCGCGAGCGGCACACTTCTCCCGTAGTTGATGGTATTGGTTTGGCGACGCATATAGATTTTCCAAGCATCTGAGCCGGATTCACGACCTCCGCCTGTTTCTTTTTCACCACCAAAAGCCCCTCCGATTTCTGCCCCTGAGGTTCCAATATTTACATTGGCAATACCGCAATCGCTGCCGGCAGCGCTTAGGAATTGTTCAGACTCACGAATGTCGTTGGTCATAATGGTTGATGAAAGTCCCTGTGGAACTCCATTTTGCAAAGCAATAGCTTCATCAATACTCTCGTAAGTCATTACGTAAAGAATGGGCGCAAACGTTTCTTTTTGCACAAAATCCTGATCGTTGCGAGCCTCGATGATACACGGTTTTACGTAACATCCACTCTCGTAACCTTCACCACTCAGTACGCCTCCTTCTACAAGGATGGTATTGCCCGCAGCTTTGGCTTCGTTGATGGTTTGCAGGTAGTTGTTAACCGCATCTTTATCAATCAAAGGCCCCATGTGGTTGTTTTCATCTAGAGGATTGCCAATGCGCACTTGCTGATATGCATTTACCAGTGCCTCTTTGTATTTTTCGTACACACTGTGGTGAATGATGAGTCGGCGAGTAGAGGTACATCTTTGTCCGGCAGTACCCACAGCTCCAAAAACGGCAGCCGTAAGCGTTACTTTCATATCGGCGCTTGGCGTAATAATCATGGCGTTGTTGCCACCAAGTTCAAGCAAGGTTTTACCAAAACGCTCAGCAACGGTTTGCCCAACAATACGACCCATACGCGTCGATCCGGTAGCGGATATAAGTGCCACACGGTGGTCTTTAGTCATCATTTCACCAACCTTATAATCGCCCGTTACCAAGCAAGAAATACCCGCTGGAAGACCTTCTTCTTCCAAAACTTCCGCGATAATATTCTGGCAGGCTATGCTACACATCGGTGTTTTTTCCGAACCCTTCCACACGCAAGTATCGCCACACACCCACGCCAAGGCAGTATTCCAACTCCATACGGCCACCGGGAAATTAAATGCGGAAATAATACCCACAATTCCCAACGGATGATACTGCTCATACATACGGTGTGATGGACGCTCGCTGTGCATGGTTAATCCGTAAAGCTGACGTGAAAGTCCCACGGCAAAATCGCAGATATCAATCATTTCTTGAACCTCGCCTAATCCCTCCTGAAGACTCTTACCCATCTCATACGAAACGAGTGCGCCCAAAGCCTCTTTTTTCTCACGAAGACGTTCGCCAAATTTCCTCACCATCTCCCCACGAACGGGTGCGGGCGTTGTGCGCCAAGTGAGAAAAGCTTCCTGCGCAGCGGTAATTACTTTTTGATAATCATCAGCAGAAGTAGTAGATGTAGAACCTATTTTTTTTCCGTCAACCGGTGAATAGCTATCGATTTGACTGCCTGCACCAAAACGGGTTTTTCCTATAGCAGTTCCATGATTTTCAGACTTTAGCCCCAAAGAATGGAGTACGTTTTCAATTTGCATAAATATGTATTTTTAATGACGATTTATTGCAAACCCGCAACAAATCTCTAGCGGCGAAATTATATGCAGACGGAGAGGTTTACAAATAAAAGTGTGAAAAGATGATTTTTTGGTGTAGTAGGGGTAAGCCTTGTGCTTACCCCTACTACACTACGCCTTGTGCTTACCCCTACTACACTACGCCTTGTGCTTACCCCTACTACACTACACCTTGTGCTTACCCCTACTACACTACGCCTTGTGCTTACCCCTACTACGCCTTGCCCTTAAGCATTAATTTCCAATACATGAATGGCAACGCGAATTTCTTCAAGAGCCACATGCTGTACTTTTCCTTGGTTGTATCTACAAAAGTGGAGATAAGCGGGTCGCTCATGCGCTTGTTGCCATAACCAAATTCGGCTAAAACCATTTTCCCGTAACCCGTAACCAATGGGCAAGAAGAGTATCCATTGTAATCTTCATTGGTGGCTTGCTTGCCTTCCAAAATACTCAAAATATTATCTACCACTACGGGGGCTTGCTTGCGTACCGCAGCTCCAGTTTTTGCGGTAGGAAGTGCGGCTACATCTCCAAGGGCAAATACGTTGGGAAAATCGGGGTTTTGCATGCTGTGAATGTTGACATTTGCCCAACCTGTATTTGGTCCTTCTTTATGAGCAATAGCTGATTCTCGCACAAATTGGGGTGCACGCTGTGGCGGTGCCAGGTGGAGCATATCGTATTTCATAACAATGGTTGCATCGCCGAGTATTTCCTCACCAATGCTTTGTTTTTCATTAATCGCGATACAATTACTCTCATCGTTGGTGGTGATTTTGAAATACACCTTCTTCTCTACCGGATCAATCTTGGTGATATTATGGAAAAATTTCACCGTGATGCTATGACGATTGATAACATTCATTAGTGCTGGGAGAAAATCTTTTACTCCAAAAACCACCGAACCCGGGGTGGCAAAAATGATATTGGTATCGTTGAAAACTTTCGTTTTTCTAAATAACTCAGCAGCTAAATACATGATTTTTTGCGGCGCACCTCCACACTTAATGGGCGTTGCGGCCTGTGTAAACACCGCATTTCCACCCTTAAATTCTTTGAGAACCTTTTTTGTGTATTCGGGGTCAATGTAATTGGAGCACACACCTCCTTTACCCATTGCCTCACGTAAACCTTCAATTCCATCAAGGTGCATTTCCACACCAGGAGCTACCACGAGCGCATCATAAGTAATGGTATCGCCATTGTCTAAAAGCACCGCATTATCTTGAGGCATGAGCTTACTCACGCGCTGCTGAATCCATTTGGCACCTTCTGGAATAAGGTCTTTTTGATCGCGGCGAGTATCACTCATCTCAAAAGTATCGGCACCAACCAAGGTCCAAGCTGGCTGATACCAGTGGTCTTTAGAGGGATCAATAATGGCAATATCTAGATTGCTGTTTTTTCTAAGCAATTGCGCGGCTACGGTAATTCCCGCAGTTCCGGCTCCAATGATGGTAATGCTATGATGTGACATATTAACTTGGTTTTTTGGTTGACTTCATTTTCTCAATGGGCTAAATTATAAGAAAACAAATGTTTAGACTATGACTTTAGTCACACAGCAATTGACGACGTCTGTATTTGAACTTTTAAAACACGGCAGTATTAATATGTATAAAACTAGCAGCATGTATCAAAAAGTAGCGCGATATTTCGTTTCTTTGCACGCAAATTAGGAATATGCTATCCATTAAGGAAAAATACGAGGCCATCATCGGTCTGGAAATTCACGTACAGCTCAAAACCGCCACCAAAGCGTACTCATCAGACAAGGTTGCTTTTGGCGGAAAACCCAATACCCATGTGAGTCCGGTTTCCCTCGGGCATCCCGGCACTCTACCCTTTATGAATACGGCAACCATCGATGCGGCTATCAAACTAGGACTAGCTTGTGGATGCGATATTCGCAGAGAAAACCAATTTGCAAGAAAGAACTACTTCTACGCCGATTTGCCAAAAGGCTACCAAATCACGCAAGACAAAACCCCCATTTGCACCGGAGGCCAAGTGATAATTCGCGATGCGGAAAACAAGGAAAAAGTAATCCGACTAACGCGCATTCACATGGAGGAAGATAGTGGGAAAAGTATCCACGATCTGGATCCAGATTTCAGTTTGATCGACCTAAACCGTGCAGGTACTCCATTGCTAGAAATTGTTTCTGAAGCAGATTTCCGCGACGGGCAAGAGGCCTACAACTATCTTTTTGAAATGCGCAAACTCGTGCGTTATCTCGACATTTCCGACGGAAACATGGAAGAAGGGAGTCTGCGCTGCGACGTAAACGTATCCATTCGTCCGTGGGGTCAGAAGGAGTTTGGCACCAAGGTAGAAGTAAAAAACCTCAACTCCTTCCGCCACGTGCAAAAGGCCATCGACTTTGAAATCCAACGTCAGTTTGACGCCTACGAAAGTGGTGAAAAAGTGGTACAACAAACACGCAGCTTCGACCCGGTGAAAGGCATTACTTTCGTACTTCGCGACAAGGAAGATGCCCAAGAGTATCGCTATTTTCCCGAACCCGACCTTCCTCCGGTAATGGTTGAAAAAGAAGATATTGAAAAAATAAAAGCCGTATTACCCGAATTGCCCGCCGCCCGACTTGAGCGATACACGAGCAAACTCGAACTGAGTGAATACGACGCACGCATTCTCACCGAAAGCAAATCTACCGCCGACTACTTTGACGAACTCTGTGCGCATTCTCCCAATGCAAAAGCAGCGGCAAACTTCATCTTAGGCTACCTAAAAGCTTGGCTCAATGAACAAGCCATGGAAATTGAAAACTTCCCCATTTCTCCGGAAAAAGTTGGGAAAGTTTTGCAAATGATTGAAGCGGGAAAAATCTCCCACACCATTGCCAATCAAAAACTTTTCCCCGAATTAATTATTGCTCCCGAAACCGAACCCGAAACCTTAGCCGTAGAAAAAGGCTGGCTGCAACTCGGCGACGAAAGTCAATTGGAAGAGTGGGCAAAAACGGCTTTGGAAAAGTTCCCGGAAAAAGTGGAAGAGTACAAAAGTGGTAAAAAAGGCTTGATGGGTTTATTTATGGGAGAGGTTATGAAAGCCTCCAAAGGAAAAGCCGACCCAAGAAAAACAACCGAAATTCTCAACAGACTTTTAAATCAATAAACACTATGCGTTCACTCGTTTTAAGTTTATCTCTTAGCTTGATTTTTCTCAGTGCTTGCGACATGTTCGGGCCAAACGATCAAGTGATTATCACCGGTGAAATTGAAGGTGCCGATAACGTAATCATTTCCCTGCTCGACACCAACGGCATCATTCATTCCGACACGGTGGACTTTTTTGATGGGCATTTTCGCCATAAGGTAAAGGTAGAAGCCGGAGAGTTTGTGCTTTTGGTATTCATCAGTGGCCTGCGCGTTCCCGTAGTTGTAGAACCCGGCGACTTAATTAAGGTAAAAGCTGACGCCTCTAATCCGCTTAGTGTTTACGAACTCAGCGGTAGCTCGGGAAATGAGCTTTTAACAGAAATCAATAGGCTCAGTGTAGAAACCTACGCCTTGTACGACAGCTTAGATAACGCCATGCAGCGCATGCAAGATGCTGAGCCGGAAGCGGTAATGCGTTTGCGTCAAAAACTCGATTTTCGATTGCAACAACGCATCGATCAGCACAGAGCACAATTACAAACGCTCCTAAAAGAAAATCCTCAAGAACTTTCGTCGGTATTCTTGCTCTATCAACGTGCTGGTAACCGCGAGCTTTTGAGCATTGCCGACAACTATGAGCTGGTAAAAGCACTGGTGGAAGGTCTAGAAAAAAACCACAAGCGCAGCAGGCATACGGCTTTCTTGCGTACACAGCTGAGCAAATACGATAAGGCTGTGGAAATTCAGCAAGAACGCCAACGTAGAGGCATGGAACTTACCCTAGGCGCACCCGCACCCGATATCGAAATGCCTTCACCCGACGGAACAATTTACAAGTTGAGCGACCTCCGCGGACAAGTGGTGCTTCTCGACTTCTGGGCGGCTTGGTGTGGCCCTTGTAGAAGAGCTAATCCGGAAGTGGTGCGTATTTACAACAAATTCAAAGACCGTGGATTTACCGTTTTCAGCGTATCCATTGACGGTCTTCCGCAACAAGGCGCAGATGCTAAAAATATGTGGATTAAAGCCATAGAAGACGACCAACTCAGCTGGCCATATCACGTAAGTGAGGTAAATGGATGGAATTCTTCCGTGGTCAATCAGTTTGCTATTGAAGGTATTCCCCTTACCTATATTCTCGACAAAGAGGGACGCATTCAGGGAAGAAGTCTTCGTCCGCAAGAACTCGAAAACAAGATAGAGGAACTTCTCAATGAACCCGCTTTGTAAAAGCCCAAAAACTGCCCACGATGCGCAAAGTCATACTAATCATTTTAGACGGATGGGGAATTGCTAAAAACAGCGATGTTTCGGCAATTGACCTTGCTCACACGCCATTTGTTGATGGACTTTATCATTCTTACCCGAATAGCAGATTACACGCCTCGGGCTTGGAAGTAGGATTGCCCGATGGTCAGATGGGGAATTCCGAGGTAGGCCACATGAACTTAGGCGCAGGAAGGGTAGTTTATCAAGATTTGGTGAGAATTTCCAACGCCATTGCGGATGAAAGCTTTTTTGAAAATCCAACACTCAATCAGGCACTAACTAAAGCCCTAGAAAACCCCGGGCGCCCTCTGCACATAATGGGTCTTCTTTCCGACGGTGGTGTGCATGCACATATCGACCACATTATTGGTTTGGTTGAAGCCGCCCATCGAAAGGGTATAGCCAAGGTTTGCCTACACATGTTTACCGATGGTCGCGACACCGATCCGCAGGGTGGGAAAATGTATGTGCAAAAGCTAGAATCGGCCATTCAAGGAAAAAATGCTCAGATAACCTCTGTTGTGGGGCGCTATTACGCCATGGATAGGGATAAGCGCTGGGAAAGAGTAGGTAAGGCCTACGACTTGCTGGTGCACGCTAATGGCACAAAGGTGGAATCGGCCACGGAAGCTCTAGAGGCGAGCTACGCTAGCGGTATCACCGATGAATTTGTAGAGGCGCATTGGTTAGGTACAAGTGAAGATACCATACAGCCAGGTGATGTGGTCATTAACGCCAACTTCCGCACCGATAGAGGACGACAGATCAGTGTTGCTTTAACGCAGAGTGATTTTCCGGAACACGGTATGCATAAGCTCAACCTTCATTATTTCACCCTTACCAACTACGACCCCACCTTTAATAATGTAGGGGTAATGTTTGACAAAGACAACCTCAGCAATACCCTTGGAGAAGTTCTGGCTAATCACGGAAAAAAGCAAATACGCATAGCGGAAACCGAGAAGTACCCGCATGTAACCTTTTTCTTTTCGGGAGGAAGAGAACAGGCATTCGAAGGAGAGAAGCGCATTTTGTGTCCGTCACCCAAGGTAGCTACCTACGACTTACAGCCAGAAATGAGCGCGAGGGATATTGTACGTGAAATTGTTCCCGAGTTAGAGTCCCGCGAGGCAGATTTCATTTGTTTGAATTTTGCCAATCCGGATATGGTGGGGCATACCGGAGTAATGGAGGCTGCGGTGAAAGCCTGCGAAGTGGTAGATTCATGTACCAAACAAGTAGTTGAAGCTGCGTTAGAAAATGATTACACTTGTCTTATTCTAGCCGATCATGGCAATGCCGACTGTATGAAAAACGCGGATGGCTCGCCCAACACCGCGCACACCAATCAACCTGTTCCGTTTTTCTTGGTTGACAATACCTTAAGACCAAAGTTGCGCGATGGCAAACTTGGTGATATAGCTCCTACCGTGCTTCAATTGCTAGACATTGCTATTCCTCAAGAAATGTCGGGTGAATTGCTAATTGAGAAACACATTGAAAACCATAACATAGTCTGAGATATGCGAAAAATGATAATTGCTGTTGACTTTGACGGCACTATTGTCGAGGATAAATATCCGGCAATCGGAAAGCCTATGCCCTTCGCATTTGAGGTATTTAAGCAGTTGGAAAATGATGGTCATCGACTGATTATGTGGACCTATCGTGCAGGAAGCAAACTAGACGAGGCTGTTGAGTTCTGTAAGAAAAACGGGTTGACTTTTTACGCTGTGAATAAGAGTTTCCCCGAAGAAGAGTTTGACCCAAAGCGTTTTTCCAGAAAAATCATGGCGGATATTTTCATTGATGATCGGAACATTGGAGGCTTTAATGGTTGGGGTGCAATATACCAGAGCATCAGTGGGGAAATGAAAAGCTTTCAAAAGCCAAAAAAGAAAAAATTCGGACTTTTTTAGTATGATTCATTACAAGAGTAGAGAAGAGATTGAGATAATGCGTGAAAGCGCGCTTTTGGTTTCCAAGACCTTAGGCATGATTGCCAAGGAATTGAAACCGGGAGTGAGTTCGTTACATCTCGATAAGTTAGCCGAAGCGTTTATTCGCGACCACGGTGGAATTCCCGGTTTTTTAGGTATGTATGATTTTCCAAACACCCTATGCATGTCGGTCAACGAGCAAGTTGTACACGGAATTCCAACCAAAAAGCCGTTGGAGGAAGGAGATATCATCAGTGTTGATTGCGGGGTTTATATGAACGGATACTACGGCGATCACGCTTACACATTTGAGGTAGGCGAAGTTGACCCTGAAGTAAAGAAGTTACTTAAAGTTACTCGAGAGTGTTTGGAGCTTGGAATAGATCAGTGTAAGGCTGGTAATCGCATTGAGGATATTGGTTTTGTTATTCAGCAGCATGCGGAAAAGCACGGTTACGGCGTTGTGAGGGAGTTGGTAGGCCACGGTTTAGGAAAGAGTATGCACGAAGACCCTCAGGTGCCAAACTACGGGCGAAGAGGAAGGGGAAAGAAAATCAAAGAAGGCTTGGTAATAGCTATCGAGCCGATGATTAATATGGGAACGCATCGGGTGAAGCAACTCAAAGATGGATGGAATATTCTCACGATGGACGGAAAGCCATCCGCGCATTATGAACATGATGTAGCGGTAGTAGATGGTAAGCCAGAAGTGCTTTCAACCTTTGCTTATATTTATGATGCTTTAGGGTATCTACCTGATTCTCCAGTGATAGGTGGAAGAAAGGCCGAAGATTAATTTATTTTCGTGCAGAAAGATTGAAATGCGATTGATTTCTTTACACGTCATATAAACAAAAAAGCCTCTCGCTTCAACGAGAGGTTTAATTTTTTTCTAAGCCAAAAAGGCTCTATTTTTCGCCTGCCTGCTGGTGCTTGCGAATTTGGCCTAACCAGTAAAGAAAGTATCCAGTAATGACCAAAGAGATTAAAATATTGGGCAGATTCCCAAGTGTGGGAAGAATCTTGAAGGTCCAAGTAAAGAAATCGCCAAGCCCGTAAACAATGTCGTTAATCATGATAGGTTGTATTGTAATTTCGGCACAAAAATACACCACAGATTCAAATGTTGGGTAGCTTCTTTTCAGGTTCTCGGATTCAACACCCTATTGTTTTGTTAATGTTGACAATAGGTTTATTTTTTTGGTATGCATTCCAAACAGAAGCCTCGTTGATAAGTTGGCATTTTTGGGGTATGGAATACGACGTTTATGGTCGTTGGGGGCAAACATTAGGTATGATATTCTGGATAGTAGGTGGACTTTGGCTTAATAAAGTTGTTACAAATTTGGGTTTTGCGGGTCAGCATTACTACATCCCTGTTTTCAGTGTATTGTTTGGAATTACACTCTTAGGAACGAGCAGTTTTTTACAAATCAGTCAAGCTTTTATCTTTTTAAGTATTTTCGTTGCCGTACTTGATAGAATAAATGAAGACCACACTTCCACATTTTGGGTTTTTGATTTAGGGATGGTGATTGGGGGCTTTATGTGTTTCCATTATCAATACATCGTATTCCTGCCGTTGGCTTGGATGTTTTTCATGGTTTATGGCCTTTCGTATTTTCGATTTATATTAGTCTCAACTGTGGGGGTTATTACTACCGTCGTACTAGTTGCTACTGTATGGAAAGTCCTCAGCTTGCTCTTTAGCGGCTTAATTACGTACAGGTTTTCCGTATCACTTCCCGAATCCTTACTGAGCAGTAATAAAGTATTCTTACTTGTAACCTTAGGTTTACTTTTTATTTTCACCCTTTCTGAGATTAAGGTTGCCATTTCGCGAGGCAATATTTCCAAGCGTCATTTTGCCACCTTTGGATTGTTGGTATTAATTTTATGCATAGTGG
>JBHYFA010000067.1:13662-14621 GCA_051859825.1 Schleiferiaceae bacterium | reverse complement strand
GCGCCTTTGCGCCTTCGCGTGAAATATTTTGTTTCTCGCAAAGACGCAAAGACGCCAAGATTGGATTGCGTGAATAGTTATTTGTAAGATCAGCTTTAGAAATAGAAGGGTGCTGTTGATTTTTTTTGAACAACGAAAAACATGAAAAGTATATGAGTTATTTGCTGATGAAAGAAACATTAATCGTAATATTGCAATATAAAAATGAATATCGATGGGGGCAAGTAAATCAGACTATTTTACAGAAAATCAAAATGCACGGGCTAAGCAATTTAAAGCCCTAGCACACCCCGCCAGAATAGCCATTATCGAGCACCTGCTGAAAGTGAAGGCCTGCGTGTGCGGCGATATCGTGAGCGAACTTCCCTTATCTCAACCTACCATTTCTCAGCATCTAAAAGAACTGAAAAACGCCGGTATCATAAAAGGAAATATCGAAGGAAACGCCATCTGCTACTGCATCGATGACAAGGCAATGGAAAACCTGCTTGCCTATTTTTCCGAACTAAACCAACAATTAACCAAACAATCTAATTGCTGCTAAATCATGTGTCTGCCTCTAAAGTTCAAGCGCTTTTGCAAATGCAAGCTTCGCAATCAAACTTTCTAGTCTAATCACACTGACTTTCTTTGACAATAAACGCAATCACTATGGGAAAATTTGAAAAATATCTAACTGTATGGGTGCTTCTATGTATTGCCGCAGGAATTCTTTTTGGAAATATCGCCGGAGAAAGCATTGAAGTCATCAGTACCTGGGAAATCGCCACCGTGAACATCCCCGTCGCCATTCTCGTGTGGTTGATGATTTATCCGATGATGGTGCAAATTGATTTTTCATCGCTTAAACACGTTTCTAAAAACTGGAAAGGTCTCGGGCTAACAGTGGTTGTCAATTGGTTAATCAAACCCTTTAGCATGGCGTTTTTCGCTTGGATTTTTTTCGACAATGTTTTTTC
>JBHYFA010000067.1:0-13652 GCA_051859825.1 Schleiferiaceae bacterium | reverse complement strand
AAATGGCTGAACAATACATTGCCGGCGCCATTAGTCTGGGCGCAGCTCCCTGTACCGCAATGGTTTTTGTGTGGTCGTACCTCACCAGAGGCGATGCCAACTATACTTTGATTCAAGTCTCCGTGAACGACATCATTCTGCTCTTTGCATTTATCCCCATCGTTCGGTTTTTGCTAGGCATTACCAACATTAGCATTCCCTACGATGTGCTTGTTTCCTCGGTGGTGATATTTGTGGTAATTCCACTCGCAGCCGGCTATCTCAGTCATAAAATTCTAATGAATCGCAAAGGGGAAGACTGGTTTAAAAATCGCTTTCTGCCCACTTTGAAACCCGTATCCATAGTGGCATTGCTTACCACACTAATTCTTCTTTTTGCTTTTCAAGGCGACAAAATAATCGATAAGCCTTTCCATATTTTACTTATCGCCGTTCCTCTGACCATTCAAACCTATTTTATCTTTTTCATTACTTGGTTTGCCGGTCGATTTCTAAAGTTGAACCACGCCGTATGCGCCCCCGCGGCGATGATTGGTGCGAGTAACTTTTTTGAATTGGCGGTTGCGGTGGCTATTTCCCTTTTCGGACTCAACTCCGGAGCATCCTTAGCCACCGTAGTGGGGGTATTAATTGAAGTGCCGGTGATGCTTTCTCTGGTAGCATTGGCAAATAAATGGCGATATTAAATCAATAAATCATGAAGAAAAAAATCTTGGTTCTCTGCACGGGAAACAGTTGTAGAAGCCAAATCGCCGAGGGCTATATGCGGTACTTCGCTGCCGATAAAGCCGAGGTGTATAGTGCCGGAGTAGAAACGCACGGGGTCAACCCCAAGGCAATTGAAACCATGCGCGAAGATGGGATTGATATTTCCAATCACACCTCAAATCATGTTGATGAATATGCGCATATCGACTTTGATTTTGTGCTAAGCGTATGCGATAACGCCAGAGAGCGCTGTCCGTACTTTCCCACCAATGCCAAAAAATTCCACTATAATTTCCCCGATCCGGCTAAAGCTTCGGGCAGCGAAGAGGAGGTTAATGATGCCTTCCGAAAGGTGAGGGGAATGATTAAGGCGTACTGTGAAAGATTTGTGGATGAGAATCTTTAAGTGAACCCGTTCTTTGGTTTTTCCTGCTTTGTGCGCTGGGACACCCTAAATACTATTTCATTACAACTAAAGCCATTATAAAACAAGTATTTACTTCGCAATAAACACATTTACCACAAATTCAAGAAAATATTGCTACTTTGTAGTTGTTTCTCATATTTCCAACCACGAAAGGCACTAAATTCACGAAAGTGTTGCTTCGCACATTATCAACCACGAAAGGCACAAAAGACACGAAAATGTTGCTCTGCAATGGTTGTAGCGTAAATACGGAACTTTGAAGGAGCACACAATTCATTTTTCGTGCTTTTCGTGTGTTTCGTGGTTCAAGAAAAATTTGAATGTTACACAGAATCCACAAAGTTAGGGTCTTAGTCATACTTTATTGAAATAATTGTATCGCGGTTGTAAAGTAATATTGCGCAGCATTAACATGATTTGATGTAGCTTTGTACAAAAAATAAGATGCGCGAATTAGCTAAATGGGCCATTCGTATGGGCCTCGGATTCATCATTTTCTCCATTGCATTGAGCGGACTACTCTGGATTACCGGCAACGGATATTTGCTCAAAGGCGTGCGTGCAACCTATCTACGCGGCGAAACCTCCGCCACCATTGACGATAAAACCTTTTTCCATCAACGCGAAATAAAGGCCACCAACCCCCAACCGCTCCCACGTTCTACGCGTACACTTGAACTCTCAGATCGTCTCGCCCAAGTACTCGATGAAACCGAAACCACCGCCTTTCTCATCGTGCAAAACGACAGCATTCTCTACGAATCGTATTGGGGTACCACCGAAGACTTCCAAAGCAACTCATTCTCGATGGCAAAGACGGTGCTTACTTTCCTCGCGCAAATTCTCACCCAGCAAGGGGAAATCCACTGGAACCAACCCGTTCGCAGTTTGCTCCCGGAAATTCAGGGTCCCTACGCCAATAAATTGCAGTTCTGGCATCTCAGCACCATGACCGCCGGACTCGATTGGGAGGAGAAATACAAATCGCCCTTTTCCATCACCGCGAAGGCGTATTATGGCGATGACGTACGCTCAACCATTTTTAGTCGGGAGATCAATACCAAGCCGGGTGAAGAATACGACTACAGCAGTGGGGTTTCCCAAATTTTGGGTCTGGCCCTGGCTAAAAATTCGGGCACTTCATTAGCTAAACTAACGGAAGAAAAACTGTGGACACCCCTAGGCATGCAGTACGATGCCACCTGGCACCTCGATTCGGAAGATGGGGATGAATTGGCCTACTGCTGCTTGAATGCCACCGCTCGTGATTTTGCCAAACTCGGCATGCTGGTCAACAACCGCGGTAAATGGCAGGGAAAAACCATCATCGCCTCGAGTTTTTTCGATTTACCTAAAGAACGCACCTGGTCGGAGAACTATGGGTGGTCTTTTTGGTTAAAAAAACATGCGCCGCTCGACGTGATGTACTTTCGTGGGGTGTGGGGACAATTTATCGTGCCCATCCCCGAGAAAAACGCCGTAATTGTTCGCTTGGGTAAAAAACACATGACCAAAAGCGATGATGTACATCCCGACGACATCGACGAATACCTGAAATTTGCCCTCGAATATCTTTAAAAAACCTACATGTTTACCGGAATAATTGAAAACCTCGGAAAGGTTACCAATCTCGAAAAAGACAATACCAACCTGCATATCAGCATTCAAAGTTCGCTCACGCCCGAGCTAAAAATCGACCAGAGCATTGCGCACAACGGCGTTTGTCTTACCGTAGTGGATTTTCCCACCTCCGATTCTTACACCGTTACCGCCATCGATGAAACTCTCAAAAAGAGCAACATCGGCGACTTGCAGGTGGGGAGTTTAGTCAACTTAGAGCGCTGTTTGAAAATGGGCGACCGACTCGATGGTCACATGGTTCAAGGTCATGTAGATACCACCGCCGTGTGCGAAGAAATCCGCGACGACAACGGCAGCTGGTACTTCCGTTTTTCTCACGAAGAAAATCCGCTGCACGTAACGGTTGAAAAAGGCTCCGTGTGCGTCAACGGCATCAGTCTTACCGTTATTGACTCCCACGCCAAAGGCTTTTCCGTGGCTATTATTCCCTACACCTACGAGCATACCAATCTGCACGCTTTGAAAGTAGGGGATAGGATTAATGTGGAGTTTGATATATTGGGGAAATACATTGCGAGACTAGTTAAGAGTTAAAAGTTAAGAGTTAAAAGTTAAAAGTGAAGTTGAAAGTTAGTTATGTTTTGTTTCTGAGGGTTTTTAAGGATGCTACGAGCATTTTGATGAGTTCATCGCAAGATGATTTTAGTTGCAAGTAATTGGTTTCGTTGAGAAAATCGGTATCCTTTAGTAAGTCTAGCCAATAGCCGCTTTCATTGGCTTCCTTAAGCGCAATATTAATTTTGCTGATAAAATCGGCTTTGCTTTGTCCAAATTCGGCTTCTCGAAGCAACGCTCCAATTGCTGTTCCCGATCGCAGCAGTTGTTTTGAAAGCACAAACTCTTTTTTGTCTTGCTGTAATGCCCGGCAAATCTTTACGATATCTCGCGCAAATTGATAACTCTTATCCCTCAAGATAGATTTTCCCACAGCTTAGTTAGTTAAAAGTTAATAGTTAAAAGTGAAAAGTAATGTGAAACTAGAAGTTGGAAGTACTTTTAACTTTTAGCTTTTCACTTTTATCTTTAGTTCTGTTTTGCCACAAAAAAAACGTCCGAAACAGCACCTCCATATCCAGCCCCAAACTCCACTCCTCCACATAACGCGCATCCATCGCCACGCGGTCGCGGATGGTTTCCTCCGAAGAGACATCGCCGTGGAGTCCGCTCACTTGCGCTAAGCCGGTAATCCCCGGACGCAGGGTTTGCCGCAGCATAAAGTCATCAATCACCTCACGGTACATTTCGTTTTGCACCCAAAGGTGCGGTCGAGGACCTACCAACGACATATCTCCCCGTAATACATTGAAAAGCTGCGGCCATTCGTCGAGGTGGAAACGACGCATCCACTTGCCGAACGACGTGATGCGCTCATCGCCGGGGAGGGCCTCGCGGGTTTCGGAGTCGGGACTCGCCTTCATGCTCGTGAATTTGAGAATGGTGAAGGCTTCCTCATCCTTTCCCGGTCGCGACTGACGGAAAAACATCTTTCCCCCGCCGCTCAATCGCTGCCCCAACCAAACTAAGGGAATCACCCACCAAAAGCTCAACAACAAAATCACCAAAGAAAAGAAAATATCGAAGCCGCGCTTCAAAGCCCTGTTGTGCCAGTAGCGCAGAGGCTCACGGCGGAATCGCGCCCGCAGTTCGCCGTTTTCATAAAACAAAATGGGTAAGCGCGGCGTGGCCGGACGAATCTCCGGACAAAGCACGAAGGACGCCGTGTGTTTTTCGGCCAGCGCAAACCAGCGTTTGACATCCTCCGGATCATTTGTCTGCAAGCGCACCTCGTCGATCTTTTCCCTACTGAAAATCTGCTCCGCCTCTGCATCATCGGGGCGAAACTGACCCACTACCACGTGCGATTCCGGACAACCTACGCTTTCTTCCTCCGAGCTGATAACCAACGTACGCACCTGCCAGCGATTGGCCCGTTTTCGCCAAAGCTTTATGCTGTAACTCAGAATAATCAGTTGCACCGCACCCATCAGCAGGAGCAAGGCGTAAAAGATGATCAGAAACAAACGAGAATAGTAGTAGCCTTGCAAACTCAGCACAAACAAGCCCATCCCTGCAATGTGAATGAGCCAGCGCCGAAAATAGTCGGTCGAAACCCGTCGCAGTTGGAGGGGATTGGGGTTTGAGAGAAGCGCCAAAACCAACCACAGCAAAAGACTAAAAACCCCCAGTTGCAGGTAATAGTCGTAGTACTCCGGATTTTCCTCTTTGAGATTGGGATAGCGGATGATTACGGCCAAAATAAAAGCCAAGAGGGTGGTGATGATTTCCACCCCCAAACGAAACATTCGAAAAAGTCCGCTTCGCAAATCAGTCATTCGTCCAGAGTTTATCCAAGCGTTCTCTTTGCTGCGGGGTTTTCATCCAGGCCTTGCGGATTTTCTCCAATCTGGCCGGTTCTTTCTCGTGCAGTTTTTGCAACACTCGCTCGCATTCTCTCCGCAAAGGACGGTCAAAATGCACGTAGCCCTCCATTATCCAATGCACCACCTCATCGGGGAAGTGATTGTATTCTTCGAGGAGTTCCATGGCTTCAATCCTCCACGCTCCCGGATGTCGCGGACGCATGTAGAAGACCAATTCATCAAGTAGCGGTTCTTTATCATCGAGGTATTCCAGCGCCTTACTGAGCCATTCAAAGCGGAATATCCCTTGGTCATAGACCCGTTCGGGTTTGGTTTGCTGAAGAATAAAAGCTTGTTCTTCCTCATCAATGATGGGCAGCAAGCGACTCAAGCAAAGGGCTTTGATGACTTCGTGCGGATCCTGAATGCCCTCGCGGTAGATGATGGCTTGGGTTTCCACATCTAGATCTTGCACGCTGTTATACACCACACGTCGAACCTCCCAGTGCGCATCGTTCTGGTAGCGACGGATGAGCGTGATGAGATTGGTATCGTTTTCAAAATATTCGGAGAGAAAAAATGCCCGTTCCGGACCGTAGCTTGCGTTTTCAAACATTTCTCGGAACACCTTCACGTTATCCGACGACAAAAACGCCAATCGTCTGTCGATGCTGAACTTCGCCGCGATGGCTTGCGATTGCCACCAAGTATCGGGCACATCAATCTTCCAGTGCGCCAGAAGGATTTTTCGTGGATCCACCACAATAAACTGCACATCCCCCTCGATGAAGATGGAGTCTTTCTCATTTTTCAGCCAGAAGACTTGCTCATACACCTCGCCCTTTTCCGGGTGAATTTCCAGTCGGATAGGCAGGTGAAACAGGCGCGCATCGCGAAGACGGCTGCTGTCTTGCTCCACCACCATCCACCATCCTGCGGTTTTTTTCTTTCTCAGTTCCGGGCGAGCCGTGGCCGTAAGAAAAGGCTCTCCGCTGCGAAACACCCACTGATCCCAGAAGCGATCCATGCTGTAGCCCGTAACCCGGTGGAAGGCGTCCATCAGGTTTTCACTGCGCACATTATCAAAGCCGTATTGGTTGAGGAAGTAGGTCAAACTCCTTTGAAAAAGCGGTTGTCCCACCCAATCTTCCAGCATCGTAAGCACCACCGAACCTTTGCCGTAATGGTATTCCGTTCCGGCATCGCCATGCGCCAGAGGTTTAGAGCTTCTCATATTGTGGCGTTTCGTGCCCAAAGCAGAGAAAAAGCGCTGATAGTCGTATTCATCCGGGGAGCTGAACGTCTCCAAAACCTTTTGGTGAAAGTAGGTGGCGAAAGATTCGTGCAGCCAGTGATGCTGTGGACTCCAGGAAGTAATGAGGTTGCCAAACCACTGATGCGCCATTTCGTGCGTGTTGATATACACGTAGTTTGTTCTATCAAAATGCACCGAATCCGTAAAAAAGGCGTCCTTAAAAATCGTAGCCGTGGTGTTTTCCATGGCGCCGTAGATAAAGTCGCGAATGGGCACTTGCTTGTAGTTCATCCAGGGGTAGGGTACGCCCGTTTCCTCCTCCAGCCAGTCCATAATATCGGTGGTGTAGCGGTACACCCAAGGCGCTTGTTCCCTCCATTGCGGGTAGAAATAGTTGCGCATCATCACCCCGGCGGAGGAGGTCGTATCGTGGTATTCCAGCTTAGCCACCGCCAGCATAATCAGGTAGGAGCTGTGCGGCTGATCCATGAGCCAATGCCATTTCAGTTTATTGTCCCCGTCGGGCTCCACCGAAACCAGCCGGCCGTTCGACACCACTTGGTATTCCGAGTCGAAGCTCAGTTTAATTTCCGAGGTGATTTTATTGTTCAGGCCGTCGAAGTGCGGAAACCAGTGACGGTTATCGATGCCCTGTCCCTGACTCCATATTTGCCCAAAGCCTTCCTCATCGTACCAGCCCGAGAAGTAGAGCCCTTTGCGCGGATAAGCCCGATATTCCACTTCAATGCTCACCGGTTCATCCAGTTTCCAGCCGTTTTTAGGCGCAATAACAAAGGCCCCGTCTTCGTGCGGAATAAACCCCAATTTACGCCCATCATCCTGCCGAACATTCAGAAAATCCACTTTAGGTCCGTCGAGCCAGATGCTGTCCACTTGCGGGCGCAGCGGCGTAAAACTCAGCGTCACCCTTCCTTCCACCATTTGTTCCTTCGGGTGAATATCCAGGTCAAGACTCAAGTGGTGGAAATTCACCTGATGTTCACGCGAGTATCCCCGCGAATCCGGTTCCACACAAATTTTCTCTTGCGCAAAAGACAATAGTGGCAGCAGCATCAGAAAGCAGAAGTATCGCATTTTTCGGTTTTTTACAGACTAGGCTCCAAAAGTAAGCATGCAGACTGAATTTTTTATCATCATGGCGCCTGCCGGCCTGCCGAACCCCAAAGTGCGCAAGCACATCATCATACACCTCCGCCCCAAGCTTCTACGGGAGCTTGGTATGCAGGCCGGCACCGGGCTGTCCGCTGTAGTCCCGCCCCTGTCTCGCGCTCCACATCAGCGTTGCAGGAGCTTCCTGCGGTCGCTCTGCCCCGCTGTGTGTCGCAGCTTCGCCAAGGTCGGGAGCTACCGCTTCCATCCCTGGCGCGGGGGTACGCACGAATGAAGCGGTATATTTGGAGATTGCAAAAAAGCAAAAAAGCTTCGGAGTTTTGGTTATGTTGGGGTTTTAGCCAATTTAGTCCAAAAATCCAGCTTGAAATTTTGAAGTTATACCAAATATTGGTAAATTTGTAAAATCATAATAAGATGAAATGTCTATGTAGTTGCCTTCACAAACTCCAATGAAAATTGACTAGGACATTCCATAACTTGTCTCGATATTTATGTCAGGATGACTTTTAAAAAACAACTTAGCGAAGCGCTCTCATGAGCACTTTTAATAATGAATATGAAGCGAATAAACAATTTACATATGAAAAATACATCAATATCTTTAGGAAATTATTTTGACCAGTTCGTTCAAAACCAAGTTTCGGCTGGACGATATAAAAACGTCAGCGAAGTAATTCGTGCTGGGCTTCGACTTTTGGAAAATGAAGAAAGTAAAGTTACAGCCCTTAGAAACGCCATTCAAGAAGGGATTGATAGCGGAATTGCCCACGATTTTGACCCAGACAAACATCTTCAGGAATTAAAAGCTAAACGTAAAAAGAATGGCTAAATATGACCTGACTAACAAAGCGGTTGAAGATTTGACGGGAATTTGGGAATACACGATTGAAAAGTGGTCTGAACAGCTAGCTGATAAATATTATAACTTACTGTTAGACTGCTGTCAAGACATTGCAAACAACCCCGATTTAGGCAAAAACTATGACGGGATTTCAAAAGACCTATTTGGACTAAAAATGAACCGGCATATAGTTTTTTATCGCAAACGAATCAACCAGCCGATTGAAATCACGAGAATTTTGCACGAACGAATGGATTTGAAAAACAGACTTGGCGAATAAAAAACTGGCTACAACAGCCAGGCTTTCCCCAGCCTCAAAAAGCCAACGATAAAAGCAGCGTTGAACGTCATCCTCCAAAAGACAACGCTGGCGCACGATTTCCTACTACCACCTTGCTCAACTACTAAAGAAATAATGGTGGGTTTTAGATTTTGGGCGTTTGCCGGCCGTGGCGTGGTTGGAGTTTAAGGTGTTAATCAGTTTGCCCCCTAAAAAAATTTTTGTGGCTGTATATAAAGTTCGAGAGCAAGGCTTGCGAAAGGCGAAAAAAACGGAGTTTACATTAAGTAAATGAGTATTTTTTCGCCTGAGCATAACGCAGCTATCGGACTTTATAGACAGACACAAGTGGGCCGGCATTGGGCTGTCCGCTTTAGTCCCGCCCCTGTCTCACGCTCGACATCAGCGTTGCAGGAGCTTCCTGCGGTCGCTCTGCCCCGCTGCGTTCCGCAGCTTCGCCAAGGTCGGGAGCTGCCGCTTCCATCCCTGGCGCGGGGGCTTTACAATCAAGAAACAATTTGCTTATATTTGCCCAATGGAAAAAAGGTGGCCGGCGTAATGAGCCGTGAAACTCCACCCATAGTTGCAGATAGCAACGCCCTTCCGAGACCTTACCCCCGGGACAACTCGGAACATAAACTTCCTTTTTGAAGTTGACCATTTCCTAAATCGAAGTGCCAAGGCATTTCACAAAAAGCAACACCTCAATGACTACAAAAATTTACTAGCTCGTTGGGGAAATGGATTTTTATTGTAAATTTGGAGAATGAACGAAATGTTGGAAAAAGGCTTCAAAGTTTCGTTTATTTGGGAGTTGGGCGTCATTCTAAAAAGACACGACACAGAACAAAATGAACAAACAAAAAAGTAAAACATTAAAAACCAAATAAAATGGACATAGCAATTTTAATACTTGTCATCGTTGCGGTAATCTTACTAGGTATCCTGACATTTTTCATCTTTCAAATTTGGGTTCAATCCAAAGAGACTAAAATTCAGCTAACTAATCATTTGCAAGAAATTCAGAAAGGGTTTTCAAACTCTGACAGTAACCTAAAAACATTAAACCTACAACTTATTGAAAGCATAAGGATTGAAAACAAAGGGTTAGTAAGTTCAATTGATCAGTTAAAAGAAGAAATCAAAGACCTTGAGAAAGAATTAAAGGCTATTGAATCAGAAATTTTAAAAAACATTGATAACCATATTCAGAATTCAGAAGGAAAAATTGCAGATGGTTTGGAGTCAGTGAAGAATAAAACTAATTCAACAATTGAAGGGCTGACCGACAGTGTGAAACTTTTCAAAGACAATATTGAATCAAGAATTAAAGAACTAGACAGTAACATTTCTGACAAACTTGTAGATGATTTGACTCATTTGACTAATACTTATTCAAAAGGTCTAAAAGAAGAACAGTCCAAACTTTTGGAGCGTTTTGAACAGGCTACTAAAGAAATCAACAAAAAACAAGGTGACATTCTCAAGGCAATAACCGAACCTTTGAAAATTAATCTGAACCACAATGATTAGAAACTATTTAGCATATCTCAGAGATATAAGTCGTAAAATAGTAGCTGATTCCGGGTTTGAAAAGGCTCTTCTTGATAAAAGCAGAACCAATAAGGCTTTTGCTTTTCAGAAATTTAATAATAAACTTTCGTTTACTGATAAAGATGAACTCTATCCAAGAATAAAAAATATTGAAGATTACCTTAGTAAAAACAATGACAAAAAATTATTCTGTGGTTTTGGACTAGTTGCAGGCACAAAAGGCAGACAATATGCTGCACCAATTGTATATGTAGAGTGTGAAATCTTTAAAGAAGATAATTCATACATTATAGAATTTGATTATGAAACGAACTCGTTTAATTACGACCTTATTACAAGTATACTAAATTATAGCATAACAGCAAGATATAGTGTTTCTGATGATGATGTTTTCAATGAAGATTTTCAAAAAGAGGTTGATATTGTTGAAAAAATTGAAAACGAAATCAAAATATTTGATGATGTCGATTTACTTCAAGAGTATTCAATGGAAATATTTGAATTGCTACAGGATAAATTGGTTGACTTTAAAAACATTGAGTATCATAGTAGCGAATATGCCTATGCAACCGAAATATCTCTTTTTAATGCAAAGCCTAGGAAAGCTAGGAACGCAAAAAAAGAACCAGAAGACAAGAGACCTAGAAAATCCATATTTGAAGAAGATTTAGTTTTTGTACAATGTGCCCATTTTTTCGTAAATGCTATACCGCATCAACTTTCTACATATGAGGCACTTCGGCAATTAATTCAAGAAGTTGAAAAGAACAAATTTCAAAACCGTATTCTTGAAAAAATGCTTACAAATGTTCTGACTGAACAGAAAGTTGAACTAAACAACAACGATAATATAAAGATTGAAAATATTCTAAAGCAATACATCCCTTTATCATTTTCCGATTCACAAATATCCTCAATTAAAAATGCTTTTTGCTCTGAAATATCATACATACAAGGACCTCCAGGAACAGGGAAATCTTATACTATTGGTGCAATTGTCCTTTGTGCCTTATATCTAAATAAAAAAGTCTTGTTGGTTTCTCAAAAAGAGCCAGCTTTGGATGTTATCAAAGACAAAATTGAAGGGTTCTTGACAGAATTGAAAGACGATGATTTTAAAGGGATTACTTACTACAAAAATACAAATAAGCCTGAATTAAGAAACAATATCTCCAACCTTAGAAAGCACGGAAATAATCAAGGAAAGTTGAATTATCAATTAAATCAGCTTTCAGACGCAATAAGTCAAGATGAAAAGTGGATTAAAAGCCAGCTTACTCAAATTGATGACTTTGAGAGAAAATTAAGAGATAATTTACAAAAAGAATTTGAATTTAAAGATACGCATAACGAATTCCTCAGAAGTAGAGATTGGTTTTTGAATCAGCGTGG
Organism: Schleiferiaceae bacterium; assembly: GCA_051859825.1. Taxonomy (GTDB): domain Bacteria; phylum Bacteroidota; class Bacteroidia; order Flavobacteriales; family Schleiferiaceae; genus CSBr16-58. The sequence continues at coordinate 2,060 of JBHYFA010000067.1, read as the reverse complement.
CGTAGCTAAGGAACTTCGATTGAATAAGTCATATAATTTCAAAACATCAGGAGTCGCAGCCTCCTCTTATACCGAAACACTTGAACTTATTGACAAAATATCAAATACAACTCCCACCTTAGCAACAGAACTATTTAAGCATAAATTCAAAACACACATAAACTCTTATTTTGAAATACAGACAGAAAACATACCTGATATTTCACTTTACCAATATTGTAAAGACTTAATTGAACTTCACGATAAACACGTAATAAGTTATAAAATAAGGAATGGAATTCGATTGGATAACGAACAGATAAGAAGTAAACTATCGCATCTAAAAACTGAACTTTCAAAACGACAAAAACTACTGCTGAAACGTAAATTTCGTTTTTCAACGCTTTCAAAACTCTCCTTGAAAGAAAACCGAGATGCAAGCTTGGTACTAGAAAATCTCGATAAGTTAGATAGGATGCTATATTGGAAGAAGCCATCAAGAATTGCAAGCCAAATGGCGGATATTGACTATAATCTTATTGTTGAAGTAATGCCTTTTTGGTTAGCAGAAGCAAGATACTTAGGGCAAGTGTTACCAATGAAAGCCGAAATGTACGACTTGGTTATTGTGGATGAATCTTCACAAGTTAATCTTGCTGAAATTCTACCAGCCTTTTATCGTGGCAAACAAATAGTAATTGTAGGTGACCACGAACAATTAGGACTAGATTCAACAGGAGTAAATTTTAGGCTATCCAATAGATTCGATAATTTGATTTGGGAAAAGAATTTTCCAAATACAGGGATTTCATTTGCTTCCGCAACAGACAAAAAATTAACAGTAACTCAATGTTCAATTTTAGACTTTGTTCGCTCACCATATAACAATGTATCAATACGAACAGAAATGCTAAAGGAGCATTTTCGTTCAATGCCAGCATTAGCAAAATACACCAATGCCAACTTTTATGATGGTGTTTTGCGTATAATGACCGAAACCCCTGATAAGATTGCTAAAGATTGCTTTCAAGTTATCCAAGTAAATGGAGAAAGAGATAAATTAAATAAAACAATAATTCCTGAAGCTGAAAAAGTTATTGAGATTATAAAACAACTTACAATAAATAATCTTGAACACTCTCTGTTCAGCGAAAAAATTGAACTTAACATTCCTGAACTTGATTCTGAAAATTTTTCAATTGGTGTCATTTCTTTAATGACAAATCAAAGGCAATTAATCGAAGATTTAATCGAAGAGCATTTTAGGTCTGATATTATTGATAAGCATAATATTGAAGTATGGACACCTCAATCAGCACAAGGCAATGAAAGAGATATAATTATCTTATCTATATGCCTTGATGCAGAAAGTAGCGGTAGGGGGAGCTATCATAAAAATCCACGGTTATTAAATGTTGCAACAAGCAGAGCTAAGAAATTTACAATTGTAGTACATAGTGGTTTTCAGCCAGAAAAGTATCCACAATTAGGTAAATATCTTAATTTAACTGCCAATAGACCAGAATGGACACTGAATCACTCTGCTTATGAATCAGAATTTGAAATAAAAGTTTACGAGCATTTAAGGGAGTATGTAGACAGAAAACAGGATGAAGCAGATTTAAGAATTTACAATCAGGTTGAGACTTGTGGTCAAAAGCGATTAGACTTTGTTATTTTTAACCAAACTAATCAAAAAGCAGTTGCCATCGAAGTTGATGGAAGTTATCATTATCAAGAAAACGGACTTTCAAAACAATATTCAGCAGAGCATACAGAACGTATTGATGTATTGAAAAGAGCCGGATGGAACGTAATTAATACACCATATTACAAATGGTATAGGAACGGGTGGCTGTGTGACACAAATCATCCGACATTCCAAAGGGAAATTGACAGAATTGTTGGCGAACTTGACTTTTATTTACTATGAAAAGGTATGCCCGAAAAGAAAGAACGAACGCCCAACAGCGTGTATAAGAAATAGCGGGTTCAGTGATAAATCAAAGGTCTGTGCTTTTAATAAAAGTCAGTGCCAAACTGAAAGTGAAGTGCCTTTTAATCCGCTACTTCTCATACAC
>JBHYFA010000066.1:0-15127 GCA_051859825.1 Schleiferiaceae bacterium | reverse complement strand
GGCTGGGTTGAAAGTAGGGCTTTTTCCTATATGCAAATGGTAATGGGCTACCTCGCAGGATATGCCGTTATCGCCTTCGTTCTTTTGCCACTCTACTACAAGCTCAATCTAATTTCGATATACACTTATCTGCAAAAGCGCTTTGGCGAACATACCTACTTAACTGGAGCGGTATTTTTTCTCATTTCGCGAATGCTCGGTTCCGCTTTTCGACTCTACATCGTAGCGCTGGTTTTGCAGTTGCTTTTATTTGACCCTCTGGGATTGCCCTTTTACGTTTCGGTAGTTTCCACCGTTTTTTTAATTTGGCTATACACCTTTCGCGGTGGTATAAAAACCATCATTTATACCGATACCCTGCAAACGCTCTTCATGCTATTGGCACTGGGTTTTAGTTTTTACTATCTTCATCAATATCTTTCTCCCGAAGTTTCCGCAGTTCAGTATATCTCATCTCACGAATGGAGTAGGGTCTTTTTCTGGGAAGATTTTTCGTCAGAATCGCGACATTTTATTAAGCAATTCATTGGTGGGATGTTTATCACCATCACGATGACGGGCTTGGATCAAGATATGATGCAGAAAAACTTAACTTGCAAGTCATTGGGTGAAGCGCAGAAAAACATGTTTTGGTTCAGCGTTTTTTTGCTTCCGGTAAACCTGCTCTTTCTCGCCCTGGGAATCTACCTCTACGACTTTGCCCAACTTACCGGATTGGAAGCTACCGGCGACGCCCTCTTTCCCACGGTGGCATTTTCCGAAGCGGTTCCGTTGTGGGTAGGAGTGGTTTTTCTCTTGGGCTTGGTTGCCGCAGCCTACAGCAGTGCCGATAGTGCTTTAACCGCAATGACTACGAGCTTTTGTGTTGATATTTTGAAAATGGACAATTCCAGCAAAAGAAAAAATGTAGTCACCCGGAAATGGACGCACGCGGTAATCAGTGTTGTTTTGATTTTGATTGTGATATCCTTTGCCTATCTGGTAAGCGATAATGTAATTCAAGAAATTTTTACCGTGGCAACTTTTACCTATGGTCCGTTGTTGGGCTTGTTCGCTTTTGGTTTGTTTACGAATAAAAAAGTTCCGGATACTGCGATTCCGTACCTGGCAGTTTTAGCCCCGGTTCTCTCTTATTTGCTTTATGCCAATGGCGAAAAATGGTTTGGCTACGTTTTTAGCTTTGAACTTTTACTTATCAACGGATTCTTTATGTTTGCAAGTCTCGGAATTGCCGGATTATTTAAAAAAGTAGGGTATGAACAGCGATGACTATTGTTGCTACCGAAAAACACCATTCTCTCAAGCGCCCCATATTTCAAAATTGGTGCGTGATTATCTTCAGGGAAAACTCAGTAAAGATTTATATGGAGCGGAACCGAGTTTGGAGAATCTTATTCAGCAAGCCAAGCTAAAAGCAGAAAAATTTTCGTATCGAAGGCCTTTACACGCTGCCTTGAGAAAACAATATGAATCTTGCAGTTTCCAACTGAGTCCTTACGATAAAGTACAGGAAAATGTGGATGCCCTACTCGATGATCAGACGGTATGTGTAACCACCGGACACCAGGCGTGCTTAGGTGGCGGCCCTTTGTATTCCTTCTATAAAATCATCAGTACGATTGCAACGTGTTCGCGTTTGGAACAGCAAGATCCCTCGCGCAAATACATCCCGGTGTTTTGGATGGCCACCGAAGACCACGACTGGGAAGAAGCAAATCATTTTTACCTGGGAGACGAGAAGTGGACCTACGATATTCAAACTCAAGGTCCGGTAGGGAGAATTTCCACCCAAGGAATGGACAAGTGGATTGATGAGTTGGAAAAGCATCTTCCTCAGGGCGAGGTTTCTAAAGATATCATTCGCTTGTTTAAACACGCCTATCTTTCTCATCAAACCTGGGCTGATGCCACCCGACAATGGGCGCATGATTTGTTTGGAAAATACGGTTTGGTAGTGGTTGATGCCGACGATGCCGATTTGAAACGCCTTTTTCTTCCCGTGATGGAATCAGAGTGTTTTGATTCGTATTCTGCTGAGGATGTTAGGCTAAACAACGAAAAGCTCATTGCGGGGAATTACCCCATCCAAGTAAAGCCCGTTCCCATCAATTTATTTTTTATTGGAGATGGCGACCGAACCTACGTAGAAAAAACCAATGCTGGTTTTACTGTGGGCGGCAAGCATTACAGCAAAGAAGATTTTCGCATGTATCTGCATCAGCACCCCGAGCATTTTAGTCCTAACGTGGTGCTCCGACCGCTTTATCAAGAATGGATTCTACCAAACATTGCCTACTATGGCGGGCCGGGCGAAATGGCCTACTGGTTTCAGCTTTCTGCCCTTTTCAAAAGGTGGGAGATTCCTTTTCCTATGCTTCTCTTGCGTCACGGTTTTGCCTTGATGGATGATAAGTTAAAACGCATTTACGAAAAGCTAGAAGTTGAACTCTTGGAGTTACCCCATAAAGATTGGAAAGCGCATTGGGTTAAAGAAAAAAGTACACTTCCGCTTAGTTTGACTGCCGAGCGAGCGAACGTAACGAAAATGTTCAATGAATTGGAAGTCCTCGCTAGTAGTACAGACAAAAGCATGATTGGAGCGGTGCGGGCACAACGTCAGAAGCAACTTAAAGGCATTCAGAATCTCGAGAAAAAACTCATGCGCGCCGAAAAGCGATTTCATACCGAAGCCATGAGCCACATCGATCGATTGCAAGCGGCTTTATACCCCGCCGGCATACCCCAAGAACGCCACGATTCATTGTGGTATTGGTGGATAATGTGGGGCGAAAATCCTATTGATATGATTCTGGAGCAAGCGAAGGTAGATGTGCCACCGGCATATTTTGTTTATTTTGCTAAAGAGGTTTAGTAGGAAGAAAATCGAGCACAACCTCCTTATCCCTTTCCTCAACCCTTACTTCACCACCTAAAATTAGCGCGTGATGGTTGTTGATGTGTCCTACCGGGAGGTTGAAAATCACGTCTTTGTTTAACTCAAGGGCGTGCTGCTGGATAATTTCCTCGGCGCTCCAGCCGAAGGGAACTTGGTGGTCGCGCATGTCGGTAAGGCCGCCCACGAGAAAACCCCGAAATTGTTTTAAATACCCGGCGCGTTTAAGGGCAAACATCATCCTGTCGATATGGTAGAGGTACTCGTCGATTTCTTCAATAAACAGCAGGGCGTTTTTCGGTGGTACGGGTAAATCATCACTGCCCAGCATGCTATACAAGATGGAGAGATTTCCGCCCACAACCACGCCTTCCATCTGACGGGTGGTGTTTAGCGGATGGGGTGTAAAACTCATTTTTGCCGGTGTTCCCCTCAGCAAGGATAAAGTTTGTTTTCGTGCCTCTTCCGTGATACTGGGAAATTGAACCGCCATCCAGGCGTGAATACTGGCGAATTGGTGGTTTTGAAATTTTCCGTGCAGCGCCGTTACATCACTAAATCCAATGAGCCATTTGGGATGGGTATGCAAGGCGTCGAGCGCAATGTTCTCCATCATGCGAACGCTGCCGTAGCCTCCGCGTGCACACCAGATAGCCTTGACTTCCGGATGATTGATAGCGTTTTGAAAATCTCGGTTTCGGAGTTTGTCATTACCGGCAAATTGGTGTTGAATCGGGCCGATGCTTTCTCCCAGAATAACTCGGAAACCTTCACTCTCAAGCCACTTTTGCATTGGTCGTACATCCTCCTTCGAGGCGTATCGGGCGGTGGAAAGTAGGTAAATGCTGTCGCCTGCTTGAAGCTTTGGTGGGTGATTCATGCTTTCTCTTTCTTGATGCGAATATACGCTGTCAAATCATCCGAAAGAATCCAGCTTTTTCCACCTACACCAAAATCGCTGCGTTTAAGTGGGATTTCCGATTTCCAGCCGGTGAAGCCTTCTTCATTTTCCACGAAATACCAAGTGGTACGCAGCTCTTTTTCTTTGCCTTTGATGTTTACGGTTCCCGTAATTTCCACCGAAGTAGAGGAAAGCTTCTTTATGTTGGTCGATTGAAATTTGATTTTAGGAAATTTTTCCTCATCGAAATAGCTCTTCTTCAGCAAATCTCTATCGCGCTTAGCAATTCCGGTATTGATGGAAGCCACGCTTATTTCTCCCCGAATGTAGGCTTTCGACGGATTATCTATAAAGGACGAATGCGTCTGATATTCAAATTGTTCAAAATACCCATCCACACTAAGACCTGCATTTTTTATTTCAAATCCGATAAATGCTTGGTCGTTTTTAGGGAAAACGGAGATCAATATGGTGGACAAAAGCAGAAGTGTATTGAATATCATGGAGGTTCATTTTGTGTTTTAACTGATAAGACCTGCTAATCGTTCATATTTCAAGCATTTTTTTTTCTTCTATAATCGTTGCTTATCGGATATTTGCAGCCCCATGATAAGATTCATCAACTCATTTCGCGAAGCAGTTAATCTCAAGCTTTACAAAAGTAAGTCTTGGGTTTCTACTTTTTTGAACTACCTCAGTATTTTGGTTTCGCTGGGCGTGTTGGGGTCACTGCTTTACTACTACGGATATCCACGTCAGGTGGTAGATCGCGATTTGATTTTATTGATCGTTCATATATCGCTAGGATTTTATGTTTTCAAATACGTGTTGGGCTATGTGTATAGTTTTCAGCCGTTAACCTATTTTCAGGAAACTTGGAGGGAAGGCTTAGCTATTGGGTTTATTTTGCTCAATGGTTTTTCTATTTTGTTTTTTAATATCAACTTCGTGGAATGGATGGAAGCGAAGTTTGACTTTCCCGGTTTCAACGATTTTATTATTGGATTTATCCAGATTTATCTTTTGGTGCTCGTTGCTTTTGAATTAGGGAAGTCCACCACGGTATTTAATCGTGTATCTATTTCACCACCCGTATTTTTTGTTTTGAGCTTAGCTACGCTTATTTCTATTGGCACAGTTCTTTTAATGTTGCCGGAGATGAATTCTGCAGGTAAAGGAAGTTTTCTCGATGCGCTTTTTACCTCAATCTCGGCCTCGTGCATTACGGGTTTATCGGTTGTGGATATTGGAACCTATTATACTTTCAAAGGGCAGATGGTTATTCTCATCCTCATTCAACTGGGTGGATTAAACATCATCACCTTTGCTACCATGCTTGCTTTTTTGGCGCGAAATGGTATTGGTTTGCGTTTTCAGAGTGTGGTACAAGGTTCGGTTTCGGCCGATTCACCAGAAAATTCCAAGCGCATCTTCCGTCAAATGATAGCCTTCGTTTTTTCCTTTGAGCTTTTCGGAACCATCGGTATATTCTACGCCATGAAGTCAAGCGTTCACGTGTTTGACTCATTTGCTGATCACGTGTTTTTTTCCGTGTTTCATTCTGTGTCGGCATTTAATCACGCTGGGTTTTCAACCATGGAAGGCGGAATGGAAAATCCCATTGTGCAGAATATGGTTTCCCTTCAATGGGTAGTTATTATCTTGATTTTCTTGGGGTCGTTTGGATTTAGTAATCTGGGTGATATTTCAACTACCTACATCCGTAGATGGTATCACAAAGAGCGTTGGCGGAAAATGCGTATTGATACCAAGGTGAGTATTTGGACGGCCTTGCCGCTTACACTGGCGGGGCTACTGCTGATACTCATTTTTGAATACAACAACGTGCTTGCGGAGATGAATTGGGTAGAGAAAATTACGGCCTCAGTTTTTCACTCGGTTACGCTTCGTTCGGCTGGTTTAGCGGTTATAGATGTGAGTACTTTTTCGGTGGCTGTGGTGGTAGCTTTTATTTTCTTCATGTTTATTGGTGGAGCACCGGGGTCATTGAGTGGGGGTATTAAAACCAATACTTTTTTCTTGCTCTTTGTTTCGGCTTACGGAATTTTACGTGGAAAACCTCGATTGGAAGTTTTTCGGCATACCATTTCAACAGATCTCTTGCAGCGAGCCTTTGCTATTTTCTTGTTTACATTGAGTTTGATTACAGGAGGTATATTTTTGTTGGCCTACTTTGAACCTGAAGTAGCCTTTGTTGATTTGATGTTTGAACAGGTTAGTGCCTTGTGTAATGTGGGCTTATCTAGAGGTATTTCGGCCGATTTATCTACTCCAGCAAGAATAGTAATTATGGTTTCTATCTTCATCGGGCGAACCGGAGCCCTCACTCTTGCGTTTGCTTTACTGAAACCTAAACGATACAAAAATTATCAATACCCATCAGCGCACATCACGGTGGGTTAAATTTGCAGCATGAATAACGAAAAAAAAGAAGTCCGCCCCTACGCAGAAAAGGATGGATCAAAAAAGGAGCAGGTAGCGGAGATGTTTGACAACATCGCCCACAGCTACGATCGCCTCAACCACATTCTCTCCCTCGGGATTGATAAAGGATGGAGGAAGAAGCTCTTGAAAATGGCCAGTAATCAGTCGGTTGAGAAAATACTTGATGTGGCTACGGGCACGGGCGACCTTGCCATTGCTCTGAGTAAACTCAATCCGAAGAAAATCATCGGAGTAGATATTTCCAACGGCATGCTCGACATGGGAAGGGTGAAGCTCACAAAGCGCAACCTCAATGACACCATTGAGTTGATTTATGGCGATAGTGAGAATCTGCCTTTTGAAGACAATACCTTTGACTTGGTTACCGTGGCCTTTGGTGTGAGAAACTTCGAGAACTTGGAAAAGGGACTCACGGAGATGCTGCGCGTTTTGAAACCGGGAGGACAAGTTTTGGTATTGGAGTTTTCTCAGCCAGAAGTGTTTCCCTTTGCACAGCTCTATTCTTTCTATTTCAAAAACATTCTTCCCGGGGTTGGGCGAATGTTGTCTAAGGACGCCTCAGCCTACACGTATTTGCCCGCATCGGTTGAAGCTTTTCCCTACGGAAAGGCCTTTACCGATATTATGGAAAAATGCGGATACCACGATACCTCTATCCGTAAATTGACGATGGGAATCGCTTCGATTTATCGAGGTGTTAAGAAGTAGTTTTGTGCTTTTTAATGCTACCTTTGCCGAAATTTTTTCGGTATAGCTGGATATACGTTCCGTCCACAAATACCGTTATAAAGGCACAGATGAATAAGTACGGCCTCGCCTTCATTTTTCTTATTTCCGCATGGAGCAGCTACGGGCAGTTAGGCTCGCAGCTGAATATGCCCCAATATGACAATAAGCCCTATCACTTTGGGTTTTATATTGGGTTGAATTACACGGATTTTCAAATTCGTCATGCGGAAAACATCAATGAGGTGGATAATTTTATTTCTGCAATTACCGACGTAACCCCGGGGTATCACGTGGGAATTATTTCGGAATTGAAGTTGGCTAAGTACTTTGCCATGCGTTTGAATCCCACATTTTCTACTACGGTAAGACGCGTTACTTTTGACGCCTATAGTCGTACCCTCAATCGCCGCGACCGCTTTCAACGCGATGTAGAATCTTCATTTATCGAAATACCATTAGAATTCAAGCTCAAATCGCATCGGGTGGGGAATTACCGGATGTACCTGCTTGGAGGTTTGCGCTACAATATCGATTTGGCCAGTAATGAAAAAGTATTTGATCAGGAATTATTGAAAATCAAAATCAATGATTTCGGTTACGAGTTTGGGGTAGGCTTCGATATTTTCTTTGAGTATTTTAAAATGTCGCCGCAGATAAAAGGTGCTTGGGGTTTTGCCGATGTTTTGGTACGCGATGACGGCGTATATCCTCAGGGAATTGATCGCTTGCTTACGCGTTCGATGATCTTCGCTATTACCTTTGAATAGGTTTGTATGATTAAAGATGTTGATATTGTAGTTCTGCCGGAGCAGGGGAGTCAGACCGACTTTATCTTTTCTGAGGCGGTTAAGAAGGCCGGGTGGAACGCGAATGATTTGAAACGCGCCACCATTCTCAAGCGCTCCATCGATGCCCGAGGAAAGAAAGTGAAGCTCCAACTTCGAGTGCGCATTTCCGACGAAGATATTGATCCTAATCCCGTCCACGATTTTGACTTTCAAGATGTAAGTAATAAACCTGAGGTCTTTATTCTCGGTTTTGGACCCGCAGGAATGTTTGCCGCCATGGAGTTGATTCAACTTGGCTATCGTCCGGTGGTTTTTGAGCGAGGGAGTGATGTGCGAAAACGTCGTCGCGACTTGAAGGCTATCAACCGCGACAACGTTGTAAACCCGGAGAGCAACTATTGCTTTGGCGAAGGTGGTGCGGGTACGTATAGCGACGGAAAACTCTACACGCGTTCACACAAGCGTGGCAATATCGCCCGCATCCTCGATAATTTGGTTTTTCACGGCGCCACGCCCGACATTCGGGTAGATGCGCATCCGCATATTGGCACGAACAAATTGCCCAAGGTAGTTGAGAATATTCGCGAAAGTATTTTGCAAGCCGGAGGTATCATTCACTTTGATACTCGTGTGGATGAAATTGAAGTGCAAAACGGCGTTTTTCGTGCACTTCGCACCTCTAGTGGTGCGCGCTTTGCGGGAAAATCACTCATTTTAGCAACCGGACATTCGGCAAGAGATGTGTTTGAAATGCTCTACCGTGCGGGTATTACTATTGAAAATAAACCATTTGCCCTCGGTGTACGCATTGAGCATCCCCAGGAGATTATCAATTCTGTGCAGTATGGCTGCGATTATCAGCACCCTGATTTACCAGCAGCTTCGTATAGTTTAGCAACCCAAGTAGGGGATAGAGGCGTGTTTAGCTTTTGTATGTGTCCAGGTGGTTTTATCGTACCGGCATCTACTGCGCCCGGCGAAATTGTGGTGAATGGTATGTCGCCTTCCCGACGTGATGGGAAATTTTCCAATTCCGGTTTTGTGGTAGCGGTAGAGCCTGAAGATTGGAAAAAATACCAAAAGCATGGGCCTTTAGCAGCTCTACGTTTTCAAGCTGATGTAGAAGCAAAGGCGTGGGAGGCTGCGGGGAAAACGATGGCTGCACCCGCACAGCGCATGGTTGATTTTGTACAAGGAAAAGTGAGTTCTTCACTCAATGAAACCTCATATATCCCGGGATTATCCAGCGTAGATATGTCTGAAGTTTTGCCACCATTTATTCTCAAAAAATTGCGTCAAGCCTGTATTGACTTTGGCAAAAAAATGCCGCCCTATTATACCAATGAGGCCAATATGGTGGGCGTGGAAAGTAGAACATCCTCTCCCGTGCGCATTCCCAGAAATGCCGATGACTTGCAGCATCCTGAAGTACAAGGTTTATTTCCTTGCGGAGAAGGAGCCGGTTATGCCGGAGGAATTGTTTCCGCCGCAATGGATGGGGAGCGTTGCGCGCGAGCAGCGGTGGCTGTAATGAACAAATAAGGCTGTCTATAAAATCCGATGACCGCTTTCGCAAGCATCCGATTTTCTAGAACAGCCTTAAAATTTATCCAATATTTTCTGCGGACTAGATTCTCGACAAGAAGCTGTTGAGAATAACGTAATCCACTAATGGTGGTCCATCAGGATCAGCAGGATCGATTTCCTCTTCTACTTCATAAAGTACCGTCCACACAGCCAAATTTTGAATTCTTTCTAAATGGATGTAGTGGCGAGGTAGCGCAAATCTTAGTGGAGTTTCGCGCGTTCCTAGAACATCACCCATTTCGATTTCTTTTCCGAAAAAGTTTACGGAGTCTAAGCGAATACCTAAGGGGTGCATGATTGGCTCCGAGATAACTACGTATTGAAATTTAAACATTTCATTATCGGCGAAGGCAATAACGCTGTCGTTAGGGATGTTGCGTGAAAACAAACTTACCCCATTTACCGTAGCGATGGTATTAGGAATAGGAGGAACGTTGAAAGAAATACCAGTTACCGGGTCAACATCGGCATTAAATTCTGCACAGAGGTAAGAACCCACATAGAATTTTCTATCGTTGGAGTTTTCAAAGAACTCAACTCGCGCGTTGATAATAACCGAGTCGGGTTTCATTTGGGTGAGACGGTGGTTAACCGCTCCTACAGGAGGGCCATCAGGAGCCAGCATAGTGTAATCCATAGCTGGGTCATCAGCGTAAAGGTCGGAGTTTACGTAAAAATCATTTGGACCTCCAAGGCCTTGAATATAATCTTCCAATTTATGACGTGCTGGGTCAAAGAAGATAGATCCGTCGGTAGGAAGGTGTACCACAAAGAGGCGGTCTTCGCCTTCCATTTCCGCTAATCTACGAATACCTTCAACCATTACGGCTTTGGGTAAAACAGCACCGGCATTGATGATTGCGCCGTACGCAATAGGTGGTGTAGAAAGATTATCAATGGGGTCTGGCGTACGTCCGCCGCCGCCTCCGTTTTCATCATCGTCAGGTGAACAAGAGAAAGTGAGGAAGCTGAGTGCTATTAAGCTAAGGATGCTCTTTTTCATATGTAAATAAATTGATTCTTAGAGGTCATATGGAATACGCCATGTTATTTTCATCGGCGGTTAACTTCGTTGCTTGCTCCGCAGGTGCGCGAAATTTTTGCATGGCTATTTCATATATATCGTGCTTATTTCATTCGTAATTGGTGCTAAAGAATGTTTTTCCGGTATGGAAAATTTCATTAAGCTTTCCAACGGGTAAAAGTAATGCAAAGCGGAGAATCAACAAACTAAAAATATCCTCTTCTTTTTCGGTCTTCCATTGCGGTGTCTCCGCGCTTATCGTCGGCACGGTTTCCTCTCTCAGTGGTTTTGGATACGGATAATTCTTCAATGATTTTTTCCACGGTATCTGCCTCACTTTCAATTCCGCCGGTAATTGTAATATCACCAAGGGTTCGGAAGCGTAGTTTTTTTGTTTCTACTTTTTCATTATCCCGAATTTGGATGTGCTCTGAAACGGGAATCCAGGTTTGATTTCGCCAAACAACTTCGCGCTCGTGAGCAAAATATACGGAAGGTAGTTCAATGCTCTCCCTTTGGATATATCTCCAAACGTCTAACTCGGTCCAGTTGGAAATTGGGAAAACCCTAAAGTGTTCGCCAGGATGATGTTTGGGGTTGAATAAACTCCAAATTTCCGGTCGCTGGTTTTTGGGATCCCACTGTCCGAAATCATCTCGATGGGAAAAAAAGCGCTCTTTAGCACGAGCTTTTTCTTCATCACGACGTGCGCCACCAATGGCGGCATCTACCTGATTTCGTTCAATATAATCGAGCAGTACTGGAGTTTGAATGGCGTTTCTGTTGGCTTGTGGCCCCTGTTCTTCTTCTACCAAACCCTTCTTGATCGCCTCTTCTACCGAGGCTATTTCCAAACGAAGATGGTGTTTTTCTACCAATGCATCCCGAAAGGCCAAAGCTTCAGGAAAGTTGTGTCCGGTATCAACCTGCAATAGCGATATGGGCATGGCAGCCGGATAAAAAGCTTTGATGGCCAAATGGGTTGTAACAATGGAGTCTTTTCCACCGGAAAACAAAATTACCGGGTTGCGGAAGTAGGCCTGAACTTCACGTAAAACAAAAATGGCTTCTGCTTCGAGAATGTCTAGGTTTGAAAGACTGTAGTTATTCATAAATGGTATCGAGAATTTGTTCCACACAGGCTTCTACCGTGCTGGTATTGGTGTGCAAATGTAACTCAGGATGCAATGGCGCTTCGTATGGCGAGTCGATTCCTGTAAATGAAGGAATCACTCCCTTCCGAGCTTTTTGGTAGAGACCTTTTACGTCGCGTTTTTCACAAGCATGAAGCGGACAATCCACGAAAACCTCATAAAAGCATCCTTCCGGCAGGCGCTTTCTCAACGCATCGCGATCTTCACGAAATGGAGCAATCAAAGCTCCAATAACGTTGATGCCCGATTGCTGCAAAAGCAGAGCAATCTCCGCAGTACGCCTATTATTTTCTCGGCGGTCCGCATCGCTGAACCCTAAGTCGCTATTGAGCCCGCTGCGCAGTTGGTCGCCATCGAGCACACACACGGGGCGGTTTTCTGCTCGCAAACGATGGGCTAAGACTTTAGCAATCGTGGATTTTCCTGCGCCCGAAAGTCCAGTAAGCCAAATAACTTGTGCTTGATGATTGGTTTTTGTCATAATATTTATCGTAAAAATACCGGACAATATCCCAGTCCAAATCCAAACCAGGGTTGATTTTTATAAACCCATCCATTAAGAGCCGAGTTGCCACTTACATCTATACCTATCGGAATAGCGATGAAGGAAATCTCATTAAATCGGAAGTTTACGGTAAGCCCAAATGAGGTGGAGAATACTTCACGACTAACAGGATTTGATGCCTCGGGCTCAAACTCCGAACTCTGAATTTGCTCAAACCCTACTAGCGCCATTATTCCAATTCCAAACGAATGACTTGATTGTCGTCCGCGTAAATTGTAAATATCTTTTCTCAGTTCATACAAATTTAGGTTTATCCCGATGTTTCGAAAACCAATGCTGGTTCTTGAAGGATAATCGATGGCTTCTAGGCTTGATTCATTTACGGTAATACTTGGACGAACCCGAACACTATTTGTCATAATCGTAATCAATTCAGAGCCGGGCGAATTTGCCGGACTAAAACTTTGGGTTACGGAAAATCTCCCTTTCCTGTCTGGGAGAACAAATATTCGGGCATCTTTAGCAAATCGTTCACCGTACACCATAAACTTATCTTGATGTGGTACAGCGTCATACACTCTATCTAGCTTGATGTTGTTGTTTGAATGGTATTCTTTACTACTGAATGTGCTAAGTCTTTCTGGCTTCAAAATCACCGTGTACCATTTATTAGGTTCCCCATTGATAGAGAGCATGAGCTTTAACCTTTTTTCCGTGATGGGTACGGGGAAGCTTGGAAGAATATCTAAATAAAATGTCAGTTTTTTTTCATTGAAATAGGCGAGATTTTTATCATCGTAAATGGAGTTTTCATTGAATGGTATTTCACTGAGATGAAACACCTGTTTGCGTATTACTATATGACTAAAATCGGATTGTTCCATTCGGTATATGGAATCATTTAAGCTTCGATCAAAATCAATTTTTAGTTCTACTGATTTTATTTTAGTGTCGTTTACAACGTCATAAATCCTGAATTCTAATGGAAGGGTATTGCTTGTGTTATCAATGAGTTCAAAATCAATGGGCGAGTTTGGTCCGATGAAATAGCTTTGACCAAAGATGTTGGTAAAGTATAAAGTCAATAATGCGATAAATATTAGTTTCATGGAGTTTTGATTTCTTGTACGAAAGTGAACTACCTAAAAAAGTTCGGATTAAACCCGATGCCAAATCCAAACCACGGACGATTGAGGTGAACCCAGCCCTCGTTTGAACTGCTGCTTATTAAATCAACACCAATTGGAATAGCTATTAAGGAAAAACCATTCATTTTATAGCTGATTGTTAGCCCTATTGAAGGGGCAAAAACATCTTTGGTTTTTGGGTCGCTGATTTCTGGCAAAAACTCACTCCGATGAATTCGTTCAAAACCTAATAGCCACATCACGCCGAATCCTAAAGACTGACTATTCTTCCTACCCCGGTAATCATACACATCATACCTTATCTCGGCAATATTCAGGTTTATTCCTAAATTTCTGAAACCAGTCGTAATGGTTGATGGAAAAACAATATTGCCAAGTTCATCACTAGTAACTACGACTTCTCGTCTAAATTTTATCGGATTAGTCATAATCGATACCAATTCAGATACAGGAGAATTTACAACCGAAAAAACTTGTGAAACGCCAAATCTACCCGCTTTCTCCGGAATCACAATTACTTTAGCACTTCTATTATTTCTCTCTCCGTGAAGAATAAAGTTGCCATGATCCGGCTCGGCGTAAAACACTCTATCTAGCTTAATATTTGAGTTAGAATTATAATCATCTTCACTATACGTCAAAAGTCTTTTCGGCGTTACTACCACGGTTTGCCATTTTGTAGGTTCGCCATTGATAGAAATCAACAGCCTAAATTTCTTTTCAACTTTAGGGGTAGGGAAATCAGCATCTAAATCTAGATAAAACCTAACTCTCTTCTCTTGGTAATAAGAGTCTCTTTTATTATCGTAACTGTTAAAATTATTAACGGGAATATCGTCCAGATTAATCAAACTATTTCTGATTCTTATGTATTGGAAGTCTGATTCTTCTACATTCGCGTTGGTGTCAGCGAGACTCAAATCTACATTCACAGCAAGTTCAAATGTTTTGAATTGACTTTCTTTTTGAAGGTCGAAAATTCGAAACTCCAATGGCAGCGTATTGTGTTCACCATCAGTGATTTCAAAGCTGATAGGCGATGGAGGGTTTATAAAATAGGCTTGACAAAAAATATCCGTAAATGAAAAAATAAAAACGAAGAGTAGTGAGTGCTTCATGGAGTTTTTGTTAAATGAAATAATTTTTAAAAGGAAGTAACAAAACTAAGATGTATTTTCTGCAAATCCTACAGAATCTTCAATTTTTGTAGCTATGAATTGTTTTACCTTTGCCGGCCTATGTTAGCAGTACAAAATTTACGATTAGAGTTTCCTACTCGCGTCATTTTCGACGGAATCAGTTTTTTAATAAATCCGGGAGATAAAGTTTCACTGGTGGGCCGCAACGGAGCGGGAAAATCTACCCTATTGAAAATTCTCGCCGGACAGCAAAGTGCCCAAGGAGGAGGCGTAAGTCGGCCTAAAGATTTTAGCCTGGGATACCTACCTCAAGAACTCAAACTCCCTGAGGGTAAATCGGTGCGTGAAGAAACGGAAACCGCCTTCGCCGAATTGCGGGAAATGGAGTCGAAAATAGAGCAAATAAATATTCAACTAACTGAGAGAACCGACTACGAAAGTCAGTCTTACCTCGATCTCATTCAGGAGCTTACCGACGTTACGCAGCTTTACGAAATGAAGGGTGGGTACTCCATCGCTGGTGAAGTGGAGAAGGTTTTGTTTGGTTTGGGTTTTAAGCCAGAGGATTTGGATAAGCCACTGGGGTCTTTTTCTGGAGGTTGGAGAATGCGCGTTGAATTGGCAAAAATCCTTCTCTTGCATCACGACGTGATTCTACTGGATGAGCCTACCAACCATCTGGATATCGAATCGATCATCTGGCTGGAATCGTTTTTAAGCACCCATCCCGCAGCGATTGTTTTGGTAAGTCACGACCGCAATTTTATGGATAATGTTACTTCTCGTACCATCG
>JBHYFA010000065.1:0-15487 GCA_051859825.1 Schleiferiaceae bacterium | reverse complement strand
CTCAATGTTTTTAGGGGTTTTGGATGATCAAGACAAAAGACCGCACAAAACAAGACTTGTCGGGACTCCTAAATTTTAGACTTTCGCATGCCTCGCTCTCGAACTTTATAGATCAGCCAATTGGTTTTTACAGACAAGCGTGATTTATTTTTGTCTGGCTATAAAATTGCATAAAATCACAAGGCTGTCGCTTAATGCAATGTAATCATTATAATTTGTACTGCTATGGAATTTCGTGAAACGCAAAAATTCAGTCAATGGTGGTTGTGGACAATCTTCGGGGTCTGCATCTACGCCACCTATAATACCCCGGCGATTTTCATCATTATTGCTGTGATGGTTTTGTTTTATTACCTCAAACTGGAAACCACGATAAACGATGCGGGTATTGAGGTAAAATTTTCACCCTTGGGTTTTAATAAACAAATAAAATGGGATGAGATTCACCTTTGCTACGTACGCAAGTATTCACCCATCTTTGAATATGGCGGCTGGGGCTGGAGATTCGCATTTGCCAATGGCACAGCTTACAATGTTTCGGGAAATATGGGGCTGCAAACCACTTTACACTCAGGAAAAAAAATTCTGATTGGCACAAAAAAAGCCAAGGAACTCGAAGAATTCCTGAACAAAGCTGGGAAATTAAACAAAGGAAATCCGTAATAGTTTTGGATAAAAACACAAAAATCTAATTTGAACAAATAGCTTTACCGGATTCATCGTATAATGAAAACACCTCATTTCCAATAAATAGAAACAAAAATCCCTCTTGATAAAAAAATCTTGAATGCATTGATGCAATTCAATTTTCTGTTTTAATATTGTCAGTAGATTTTTTTAACCTTAAAACAAAACAAAATGAAAAAAATCCTATCTTTTCTTTCCGTAGGTATTTTAGCCTTAAGCACCCAACTTTACGCTGTTAGTTCAGATGATTTCAATTACGATTTTGAAGCTCACGAAGCTGAGTTTGCTCAAATCGCTGAAGTTGAAGAAGCTGCTGTAGTTACCGGTTTCTCTTTTGTTCAATTAGCTTCAGAAGACTCTCCTTACAAGGTAGATGGCATTGAAATGGGCATGGCTCCATTATTCAGCATTGATGATATGGACTGGGGCGCTTTCGCGTGGGGATTCTGCTGCTGGCCAATTGGTCTATTCGTAGTAGTGTTCAATAGCCGTAAAGATGGCGACCAAAAACTATCTTTCTTCCTTGGACTTGCTTTTGCTGCTGTCATAGGAGCAATTGGAGGCGTGTCATTCTTTATTTAACATAAATTGATCATTAAATGTTAACGCCCATTTTTGGGCGTTATTTTTTTCTATGAATAGAATCCTTATCATATTAATACTCTTTGCCGCTCCCCTCTTCGGGCAGCAGCACTTCCGTATTGAAGGAACCTTTTCTACAAAACAAAAAACCAAAGGTGCTGAAAACGCTTCGCTTTTAGTTGGAAAATTTTATTACGACCTCCACCAAGACGAACTCCTCTACGATTTAAGCTTCCCCGATAAATACCATTGGCTTTTTCGAGACACTTCACTCTTCATTATTCAAAATCGAAAAATTCAGGAAGAAAGGCAATCACCAATCAATAAGGATTTTAACCTCTTCAAACTTCTATTATCCGGCGATTTGGTTTATTACGGACTAAAAGACAGTCCATACAGTGTGGATGAGGTAAGAAATGAAAACGGAATGGTCATCACTATATGGGCGCCACCATACCTATTGAGAAAAAAACTTGGGAAAGTAGCTATCAGCACCAAAGACAAAAAGCTCCATGGCGTAATCTTCTATCGTCCGGATGGAAGCATTCTTCGTAAACAATTTTTTGATAAATACGAGCTGGTTCGAGGGCTTAATATTCCTACCCGCGTGATTGATATTTATTACATGGATGACAAAGAAATTATCCAAGAAACCAACTATTCTAAACTTACGATAAATGAAAGGGGTAATCTTCACATGTATCGCTACACTTTGCCTAAGTCTTAATACACTTGCCCAATCCTCACTTACTGAGGATGTGCAATTTATCCGCCAACATTACGTCGAGAATCAAAATGTAGAGCAAGAGAATTATGAAGAGGCCAAAGGCGTGGTTCAATGGTTCTTGCTTGCTTACAAAAGGTATGTTTCTTCCCAAGACGCAATGTCGTGCAGCTTTTACCCATCTTGCTCAGTTTACGGGGCGCAATCGGTGAATCAATTCGGCGTTACTGAAGGTCTCTTAAACACCTTTGATCGTATTTCACGCTGCTACGGGGCAAACAATCGCTACTACCCTCGTCATCCAGAAACCAACCTCAACTACGACCCACTTTGAGCTGCATTCGCAAATTATACATTCTTTGTTTCCTGCCTCTCTGCATATTCGCACAGCCGGTTGAGTATCAAACCGAACTAGACTTTCGCTACTCTTTCGGTACGTACTTGATGGAATCCGGACAATTCAATCTCAGCACCAAAGAGTTCAACTCCCTCTTGCTTCAACACCCCAATAATGACAGTATCAAATATCAGCTGCTTCATAGCTATCGACGTAATCAAGACTTCTCGGGTGGACTCGCTAAACTGCAAATCTGGCAAGAAAACGATTCCCAACTATTTTCTCGTTCGCAATATATTTCCACACTCGACACCACCTCGGGCTTTCTGTTTTTTCAAGAGAAAATGATTATGCTCTTTGAGTCGAGGCTCTTTCAAAATACAATAGATGAACTAGACGCCTACCCTAGTTTGAGCGCTAACTACTATTTCAACAATTTCCGAGTTAGTGCATACTTAGCCCTTGAAGATTGGTCTGGTGCGCAAAATATCATGGCTGATTTGCAGGAAGGCGATTTACACCGTTCCGTCGTAAATCTGGTTGACCAGAGCACAAGAATCCGAAGAAAAAGTCCGTTTTTAGCCGCGAGTATGTCCACCATCATTCCCGGTACTGGAAAAATTTACACCGAAAAATGGCGCGATGGACTATTTGCCCTCCTATTTGTTTCATCAAACGCCTTTATCGCATATCGTGGATTTAATCGCACGGGAATAACCAGTGCATACGGTTGGATTTTCGGGGGTGTTGGCTTTAGTTTCTATTTGGCAAACATTTACGGAAGTGCGAAGGAAGCGAGAAACTTCAACAACAATCAAAGAAGAAAAATCTCTAATAGAGCTTATGAGAATTTACGTTATTTGTATTAGCATTGTATTTGGCTTCTTTGCAAATGCGCAAGAATCGAGCTTTAGCCCGGAAATTTTGGGTATGGAGCAAATCACAGATTTGATTGCTAACGACAATCTTCAAGAAGCTATCTATCAAATCAATAAGTCGCTCTTTGCTCAGCCAGAGGAAAACACCGGAAGAGCTTACTTTCTACTGGGGCAATGTTACTTTAGGATGGGCGATTTTTCGAGGGCCGGGATTTTCTTCGACAAGGCCTATTTTGCAGCAAACGATGAGCTTACAAAGAAAGAGGCTATTTTATCCAAAGTACAAACCTTACTGGTGAAAGAGAAGCATCTACTCGCTTTAGGTGAGTTATACCAATTTGAGACAGGCCCCTCTGACCCCTTCTTTCAAAGATACCACCTCTACTTCGGATTGATTCAGTTTAAACTGGGTGACTACGAATTAGCCGGAGCATCATTTGAAAAATGCATTGATGATTCGCTATTGATGCGCGCTGTATTTAATGATGTATCGCATTTACAAAAACCATCAAGTCGCACGGCTATCATCCTCAGCGCTTTACTACCCGGTTTGGGTCAACTTTACGCCGGGGCTTACGGTGAAGCGCTAAACTCGCTTATCATCAACGGAATATTCATAACTATTTCGGCCTTTATTTGGGTAAATGTTGGTCCCATTGATGCGCTACTCAGTGTAATACCTTGGTTTCAAAGATACTATGGCGGAGGATATAACAAAGCTGGTTTGCTCGCTCGTAGAAAACAAGCGGAAAGACAAACGGAGTTTCTCGCAGAGGTACTCAATATGATTGAGAAATCACCTTAGATTTTTTAAAAGTGATTGGGACACCTCGCTGCGTGTAAAAATATCTAAATCACGCAATTCGCGCTCATTAGCATTTCGAAGCTCGTTGTAATCAACTTCAAGATAACTTGATAATTTAGAGAATTTTCTCGCCTGAGTTACATACTGCTCCCATAAATTCCATGCTGCATCTTCATTGCTAAGAATTTCGGACTTCACTTCTCCTTCAATGCCTTGTCGGCGCATAAGACTTTTTACGACCTCCTCGCCGTTTCGGTAAACATGAAGTATTCGTGCCTGCGGGAAAACCTTCAACCAATGCGTCAGTGTAAAGGTATTTCGCGGATCTTTCCAACCCCATTGCGTTTGGTTGAGCCAGATTGACCATAAATCTCTGCGCTGATGAACGCCAAAATGACTCTTGATTAAAGCGGAATAGGAATGGCTAGGCCAATCCCATTCACGAGGCACAAGTGGTTTATCCCAAGCGCCTCCGGCTTTTTCCATCGCCTGTTGATTGAGACTAAGAAAATGCCATGCTTCTTCATTATGATCGCGCTCTACACCCATTTGCACACCAGCATCGGCGAGCGACTTGCTTATCCAAGAAGTGCCCGAACGGTGTGATCCAATTACAATAATAGGATGCGAAAATGGTGGAAAAAACATAACGACTTACCAGCTTCCAAAGGAGAGCTCGATGATTTCTTTTTGCAAAGCTACCTCCTCCTCGAAGCGCTTAGCCAAAAAACGGCGGGCGTAGCTCTCGTCAAAATCAGACTCCATTGAGGCATTTTCATGCGGAAATTCACCCCACTCATGGCCTGAAGAGTCAACACCAAGCCATTTGGTTAAAGCATTCATGGCCTCAGTAGGATCAGACAACAAATCCTCAAACCGCATCACCCAAACTTGATTTTTAGGAAAATGAGCCAAAATTCGCTTATACTGCTCGGTATAAAATCCGCGCAATTGGTAGCTATAGTTTTGCAAACTACTCTCAGCATTATCCCAAGATTCATCGTTTTTTAGCGCATCATTCAAGCGAATATGCTCGGTAGCCATAGCTTGCAAAGGACTCAAGCCTTCAATACCTCGTTGGATATTCATGCGGTAATGCGAAATTGCTCTGTCCACCGGATTACGGATAATAAAGATGATTTTCGTCTTAGGAAAAGTGGAATAAATACGCTCTATAGCCTGAGGATGAGCTGCGTAAAAAGGAGAGGCTTCCCCGCATTTCGTCCCTTCTGGGCAAGAGAGCTTTTCCAAATACGAATCCTTAGAATCACCAAATCGAAAATCGAAATAATGAAGTTCTTTTTCCTCTGGTAAGTAAAATTGAGGGTGCTGGGCTAGTGCCTCAAACACGCTGGAAGTGGCCGCCTTTTGAGCGCCTACGATGATGAAGTCCGGCTGCGAAGGAAGAGTTGCGCTGGCCGACTTCTTTTTCCCGAATAGTCGTTTGAACATAAGAAACTAATTTTAAAGGTTAAACTCCATCTAGTACTTTATGTCGTTGGAAATCAATCGTCATTCCCCTACCTACGCCATGCTTAGCACAGAAGCCACCGGTAACCTCTAGGATGTAGAGGGCGGGTGCACCGCTAGGCAAACTCTTTTCGTTTAGGGGCTCAGCATTCTCAACTATGCTTACAATTTCCTTATTTGAATTAATGTAAATGATATCCAGTGGAATATACGTGTTTTTCATGTAGAAACTCTGTGGACGCTCTTGCTTCATAATAAAAAACATACCCGTCATGGGATCCATACTCTTACGATGCATCATACCGTACTGAATATCCTTGTCTTTCTCTACAATCTCAATGCGCACTTCAACGAGCGTATCCTGTCGGTCGTTATCGGTAACCCACAGCAAACCATCATCGCGAAACTTCGGCTCCGGTCGCTCCTTTCGAACCACATTGCCTGAACCGCTATCGTTGGTGTTACAGGAAAGTAAACCAAATACAAGTGCGAATAAAAAAAGATTCAAAAATCTATTCATCGTAGGATTTCAAATTTTATTGCTGGCGCGATGAATCGTGCTCATGCCGAGGGATTTTATTAGGGGAAGCAAAAATATACACCCCAAAAATAACGAGTGGAATGCTCAGCCATTGCCCCATATTCAAGTTGTAATCTTGTTCAAAAGCCACTTGATTGGCCTTAAAGAATTCCACAAAAAACCGGAATCCAAAAATGCCGATCAAAAATAAACCAAAAATTCGTCCCTGAGCGTATTTAATATCGGTTCGGTAAAAGAGGCCAAATAGAAGTATGAAGACCAACAAATAGGCCAATGCTTCAATAATTTGGGTGGGATAGCGCGGTACGCCTAGCACTTGAACTTGGGCAATTTTTGATTTTCCTTGCTCTATAATTTGGAAGGAAGCTTGGGTGTCTTCGTGTTTCTTGAAGGGAACCACCGTTTGGTTATCAATATCTAAACTATTTAGGTATTTGGGAATACTAGCAAGCATCACCCCTTCAATATATTCATCAGAAGCCTTCTTGGGAAATTCCAGAAACATGGTATAAATAGGAAACGCACCCAAATCAATGTACTGCTGACGTTCATCTGTTTTTTCAAAACGCACTGAGGCAACGTTATCGAAATTTCTGAGGATTCTGTCTTTGGTGGGTTGAAGGTAAACCGTTTCAATCGACGAATTATCGATTGCTCCATATATTTCTGAATTGGCCATATTGCCGAGGCGAATGAAACATCCGGCCAGCGCAATGGTAATCACCGCGCGATCAAGTACCCAGTACACGCTCTTTTTACTCACCTTTTTGGAAAACATAATCAAAGCAATGATAATGGCAACAGCAGCACCGTGACTAGCCAAACCTCCTTCCCATACCTTAAGTATTTCCAGAGGATGACTGCTATAATAATCCCATTCGTAAAAAATAACGTGCCCCAGACGAGCACCAATAATCGTGGCCACCACGACATAGGTCAGCAGAGAATCCAGCCACTCCATTGGTATGCCTTCTTCCTTAAATATTTTCTGAACGATAAGATACCCGCAGATAAATCCGAGGGCGAATAAGAGACTGTAGTAACGAATCGTTAATGGTCCGAGTGAAATTCCTTGTGAAAACTCCCAGGTAAACGTCAGTAAACTTGAATACATGTATTATGATTTTCCGTGCTGCTAAAATACAATTATCTCTGAGCAATAGAGGTAAAAGACAAAATTTATTTTAACTGAATGATTATTGGACAGTGATCGCTGAAATTCAATTCACTACACATGCGAATTTCATCAACATTTTTTTTAAATTCTGGCGAACTCCAAGCGTAATCAATCCGCCAGCCTTTGTTGTTTGCTTTGGCATTTGAACGCATGCTCCACCAAGAATAGGCATGGGCAAGGTCTGGATTCTTAGCGCGAAAGGCATCCTGCCATCCTCGATTTTCCAATTGGCTCAACCAGGCGCGTTCCTCCGGCAAGAAGCCGGGGGTTTTAGCCAAACGCTTTGGATCGTGAATATCGATAGGATGATGAGCAATATTAAAATCGCCAAGGATGAGAATATTGGATGTTTCCTCCTCCACCTTCTGCAAATAGGCTTCAAAAAGATCCAAAAATCGCATTTTTTCCGCCTGACGACCAGGAGTAGTGCCCGAGGGAAAATAGGCGTTGATTAGAGTGAAATGATCAAAACGTATGCGCTGTACTCTTCCTTCAGCATCAAAAAAATCATCACCAAAATCGTGAAATGCCGAGGCTGATAATTCTCGTTTGTACAACACCCCTACTCCACTATACCCTTTTTTCTTTGCCGGGAAAAAATCAAAATCGTAACCCGCCTCCTGCCATGTGTCTATGGGTAGTTGATCTTCTTGTGCTCGAACTTCTTGAAAAGCTACGATGTCCGGGCGTTCCGTCTTCAGCCATTCCCAATAGCCCTTTTTCAGAGCAGAACGCAGCCCATTGACGTTGCACGAAATAATCTTCATCCGTTTACATTAATTTTCTATCGGCGAAATGAAAGGCTTGCAATCCTGCTCATTTTGGTGGTGTAAGTTATCAGAGGTATTGCATTTTCATTAGCTATCTCCGGTGGATATTTACCTCTACGTTGGCATTTTCCATCCGAGTATCCAAAAAACGTTTTAATCGACGTTTATCCTCATCACTAAACTCCGAACTCACTTGCACATTCACCACGTATGTTTCTTCCGGCTCACCAATCATTGGATTAAAAGAAAGCCCCTTACTAACCGTAAGTTTAAGTATTGCCGGATACAAACTCCGTAACTCATCATTGATTCGAGCTGAGAGCATTTTTTCGCTTTCCACTTCATTCACGCGCGATTCATAGTCCTTTAACTTCGATCGCAAGGATTCTATTTCCTGTTCGGAGCGCACAAACAAATCTTCCAGCACTCCAGACTTAATTGATTCGGGATTAAATGTGTTTTGCTTTAGTCCCTGCTGAACAGAAATACGCGTATTGGAAAGTCCATAGGAAGCCAGTTTTTCCCGGGCATGTTCAATCATTCGATCCTCGACAAATTCACCTACATAAGTGAGTTTAATCCTTGGATCATCTTTATCGTAAATAATTTCACGACTCACAATTTGCGTATTAGGAAACTCCATTTCCCTAGCAACAAATGCCTTAGCATTACTTTCAAAATAAGAGCGTTTCACAATTCCTACTCCCAGATAAACACTAGGTACTACAGTAACCACAACCAGTGCAATGATATACTGACGCACCTTTTTCTCACGAACCGGATCGAGAAAAGTTTTGATAGGAAACTTCAAAAAGCGTAGAATCAAAAATGCCGCGAGCGAAATGAAAACAGAATTGATGAAAAACAAATAAAAAGCTCCAAAGAAATATTTTAGCTGAAAGGTAGCCAAACCGTAACCTGCTGTACACAATGGCGGCATGAGCGCTGTAGCAATGGCAACGCCGGGAATTACCGTGCTATTTTTGTCTTTACGAGTATAAGCAACAATACCGGCTAATCCACCGAAGAAGGCAACGAAAACATCGTAAATATTGGGTGTTGTACGGGCAAGTAACTCTGACTGAGCCTCGCTAAGAGGAGAAATGAAAAAATAAAATGCCGAGGCCAAAACCGAAATACCCACCGCTAATCCAAAATTTCGGAAGGCACGTTTTACCAACTCAAAGTCGTAAATGGCTACCCCGAGTCCCAGACCGATAATCGGACCTAAAAGCGGGGAAATAAGCATGGCTCCAATAATTACGGCAGTAGAGTTCACATTCAGACCGAGCGAACACACCAGAATAGCAAAAATTAAAATCCATAAATTGGTACCTCGAAATTCCACCGATCTACGGATGGCTTCCATCACGGAATTTGCGCTGTCCTTGTCTTCACTTAAATCGAAAATATGGTGAAGCTCACGTAAAAAATTTTCATAAAATGTATTGGAAATTAAACCAAATTTTTTATCACTCATGAGTCAATGTTTATCGTTGGCAAAATAATTGTGAAAACGACTAAAAAATCATCGCTTCAAAAAATAAAATTCACAAAACATCATGTAAAACTTGTACATTTGACCAAAAATAACTCTCCATGCGAAAAATTCATGCGCTCTTGATTATTGGACTTGGCATATTTTTACAACAATGTGATTGTCAACGCACCGAAGCTCCTCAACTCGATCCGAAAGCCAACACAACAGACTCGATATTTTCCGATGAAGGGGTTTTGTTAAAAGTGAAAAATTACGGGGATGACTCGCTGCACTACTCTTTTACTACATTTTATCCTTCGGGTAACATTGAGCGTACGGGACAAAAAATCGTAGTTGAAGGTGTTCAAGTACCCGGTGGTCAACATTTCTTTTACAACCAAGAGGGCGTAATGACCAAACGCATTACCTACCACTACCCCGAAGAAGCTGCAAAGCCTGTGCAGATTCAGGAAGAATTGAGTTTCCACGAAGACGGCAGCACTCCAAAGCGTTCTGCCCTATACCGCGCCTGCATTGGTTGCGATCGCGAGCCCTGTGGTGATTGGCTCGATTTTACGGAAGAGGGATCGAAGAAAGGCGCAGTGATATACGATACTCCTTGTGAGTAAAACTTCTTAGCGCAAGTTTTGTTTTATCCCATTTCCCGATGTAGGTAAATTAATATTTATCTAGCAAAAGCTTGGTGGATTGGGTAAGTTTAACCTATAT
Organism: Schleiferiaceae bacterium; assembly: GCA_051859825.1. Taxonomy (GTDB): domain Bacteria; phylum Bacteroidota; class Bacteroidia; order Flavobacteriales; family Schleiferiaceae; genus CSBr16-58. The sequence continues at coordinate 5,307 of JBHYFA010000065.1, read as the reverse complement.
TTGGTTTCAAATATTAGCAATCATATGACCACAACTTTATTTGTTTTCCTTTCAGGTTTTGATTATTCCCTTCCTTTAACCAATCCTGTTCTCAAGTTTTTACTTATACTAATTATTATTCTTCTCACTCCTATCTTGTTTAACAAGATAAAAATACCTCAGTTATTGGGACTGATAATTGCCGGAGCCATTATAGGCCCTAATGGTTTTAACCTAATGGAGCGTGATAGCAGCATTATACTTTCTGGAACCGCCGGATTACTTCATATTATGTTTCTTGCCGGGCTCGAGATTGATATGGGCGAGTTTAAAAAAAACAGCGGAAGAAGTTTGTATTTTGGCCTACTTACTTTTATTATTCCAATGGGGTTGGGAACTGCTGCTGGATATTACTTATTGGACTTTCCTTTACCAACTTCCATTTTGCTTGCTAGTATGTTTGCTTCCCACACTTTGATTTCATACCCTATCGTAAGTAAATTTGGTGTAGCGAAAGACAAAGCAGTAAACATTACGGTGGGTGGCACAATGATTACTGATACACTTGCTCTTTTGGTTTTAGCTGTAATTGTAGGTATGACAGTAGGTGAAGTTAACCAGGAGTTTTGGACACGTTTATCCATTTCCATTTCCATTTTTGCCCTAATTGTAATGCTGGTTTTTCCGTTGATTGGTAGATGGTTTTTCAAGCAATATGAAGACAATGTTTCCCAATACATCTTTGTTTTGGTAATGGTATTCTTTGGCGCAGTCCTAGCCGAAATGGCCGGTGTAGAAGCAATTATTGGGGCATTTCTAGCCGGGCTTGCACTCAATAGGTTAATCCCTCATACCTCGCCATTAATGAATAGAGTGGAGTTTGTAGGCAATGCCATCTTCATTCCTTTTTTCCTAATTGGAGTTGGAATGCTTATCGATTACCGTGCTTTTTTTACTGGGTGGGAAACCATCACTGTAGCTGCCGTGATGACAATAATTGCCCTATCATCTAAATACGTTGCAGCTTGGCTAACCCAAAAGTCTTTTAAATTTTCTGACGATCAACGACGACTCATTTTTGGGTTGAGTGCTGCTCAAGCAGCTGCAACTCTTGCCGCTGTACTTGTAGGATACAATGTTTTCACTAAGGAATTCGACACCATTGATTCTGTTAGCTCTAGTATGGTGAGCATGAATGAAAATTACTTAATCACGAAAGACAATACAAAGCTTCGATTTAATGAAATGGCTGAAAACCTGCCAGCTGTTGGAGATTCTGCAATGATTTCAAACCGACCAATTGATGATGTAATTAGTGTTGCTAACGGCTTAGATTTGGTTTTTGAACAAGGAGAACTCATAGAGATCCGTAGATATAAGCGATTACTTAATGAAGCTATTCTCAATGGTTCAATCTTAATGATTCTCTTTACTTGTACTGTAGCCTCTTTCCAAGCTCAAAAAGGCGCAAAAAACATTGCTGTGCGAGAAATGAGTGAAGCTGATGTAAGTGAGGATGATTCTAAAGAAAGAATATTGGTGGCCATAGATAGAATCGAAAGTGTAGAGGAAATGGTTAATTTTATGGTTACCATTAAGTCAAAGAAAAATACAAAAAATCTTTATGGACTTACAATTGTTGACGATAAAGAGAATCCTACCGTTTCCGAAAAGGCTGCCAAAAAAATTCTTGATTTAGCAGAAGTTACAGCCTCCTCAACCGACAATTCTCTTGAGCCTCTATTGCGATACGACATCAATATTGTAAACGGGATTTCAAACGTAATCAAAGAGCAGAAAATCACCGATTTAATTATGGCTATTAAAGAAGACAAGGGTTTTTCTGACACTTTCCTCAACAAATTAAACATGGGTATTCTTACCAAAAATGGGGTGACAACGATTCTCTACAAACCTACTCAGCCTTTGGCTACCATCAAGCGAAATTTAATTTTTATTCCTAAAAACGCCGAACTTGAAATGGGCTTTGGATATTGGCTAATTAAAATGTGGAATCTAGCTAAAAGTACGGGAGCAAAAATGGTTTTCTATGGCTCTGAAACAACTTTGGCTTATATCGAAAAAGTAAAAGACAAACATCCAATTGAAGCAGATTTTGTTGAATTTACCGATTGGGACGACTTCCTCATCCTTGCTCGCGATGTAAAAAAAGAAGACAGCTTAATAATAGTTGGTAGCCGGAAAAACCACCCGTCCTACCATCCTATTATGACCAAAATCCCGAACTATCTAAATAAGTACTTTAAACAAAACAACTTCATACTTATCTATCCAGCTCAAGGAGAATCACTTTCGGATTTAACCAAGGGAGACCTCAAAAATCCTTCACTTGTACAGCCGCTAGAAAAGTTGGATGAGATTGGAAAGACTATAGTGAAACTATTCAAAAAACCGTAATACGTTTCTATCTAAAATATTGACAACAAAATTGGAGCGTTGTAACGATAACTTTAGCTTCCGCTTTCTAGTTTCCGCAAATACATATTGACCGTATTCTCCAAGCCAAAATACAAAGCATCGGAAATTAAGGCGTGGCCAATAGATACCTCGTGGAGGGGTTGTACTTTTTGGGCAAAATATTCGAGATTCTCTAAGGATAAATCGTGGCCGGCGTTGACTTCGAGTCCGAGCTTGGCGGCCAAAGCTGCACTTTCAGCGTAAGCCTTTACCGCTTCGGCTCGATTTACAGAGTAATTCCGGGCATACTCTTCCGTGTACAATTCAATGCGGTCGGTTCCCGTAGTTGCTGCCGCCTCAATTTGCCTTGCCTCCGTTTCCATAAAAATGGAGGTGCGAATGCCCGCAGATTTGAATTGAGCAATCACTTCCTTCAGCATTTCCTGATGCGTGATGGCATCCCATCCGGCATTGCTGGTGAGTACGTGCGGAGGATCGGGAACGAGCGTTACTTGATGCGGCTTCACCTCCAAAACCATTTTGATAAAATCCTCAGACGGATAGCCTTCGATGTTGAATTCTGTAGTTAGAACCGCTTTGAGGTCATATACATCTGCACGACGAATATGTCTTTCATCCGGTCGGGGATGCACGGTAATTCCGTGGGCACCAAAGCGCTCAATGTCGAGGGCTGTTTGTACTACGTTAGGCACATCGCCACCACGAGCATTACGTAAGGTGGCTATTTTATTGATGTTTACACTCAGCTTGGTCATGCCGTTTTATTCTTTAAGGTTATGATGGTAATTTCTGGCCAAATTCCTACTCTACCGCGATAGCCGATATGACCAAATCCGCGGTTGACGTATAAATAGCGATTTTTTTCTTGATACAATCCCGCCCACTTGGGGTAACGATATTTCACCGGACTCCAGCGGATGAAGCCGGGGATTTCGATGCCAAACTGCATTCCGTGGGTATGCCCACTTAGCGTTAATGGAATATTTGCCTTGTGATTTTTCACTTGCTCATCAAAATGCGATGGGTCGTGAGACATCAAAACGGTAAAACCTCCTTCGGGAATTTTTTCGGTTGCCGCATCGAGGTCGCCGTACTGCGGAAAAGGTGGTTTACCCCAATTTTCTACCCCAGAAATATAGATGGCCTCCTCCCCTCTTTTCAATTCAACCGCTTCATTGCGTAAGAGCTGAAAACCTATCTTTTCGTGCGCCGCAACTACCTGGGCAAAGTTCTCGCGCTTTTCTCTCGCCGAACCCCAAATGACGTAATCGCCGTAATCATGATTTCCTAAAATAGAGAAGTTGCCAATCTTTGATTTAATTTGAGAAAAAACATCAAACCACCCGTCCATTTCCACGGCCTCATTATTAACCAAGTCACCCGTAAACAATGTAACATCGGGTTTTTCAGCATTGAGCATCTCTAAACCACGCAATACTTCCTCCTTACTATCAAAACTTCCTACGTGTAAATCAGAAAGTTGAGCAATCTTAAAACCGTCAAAGGCCGGAGGCAAATCGTCGAAGTATAGGTTTTGTCGGTTTACCCTAAACTTATATTTACCGTATAATGACCCATAAATAATTCCCAAAAACGGAATTGAAGCTAGTCCAAAAGCCAACTGAGAAACAAATTTTCTACGAGAAGGCAAAAAGCTTTCGGAGGAGCTTGAGGAAGAAAACTTCATCCATACGCCTTCCCCCAAACGCCAGAGGTCTTCTCCCATCAAAACAAACACGACAAATAATTTGGGAACATACAAGGCAAGCATAATCGTCATAGTGGTGTGAAAAATATCGGCATTACGCGTACCATTTAACACCAAAATGAGGGAGGCCAACATCATGGCGTAGGCTAAACCCGAAGCCAACCAAAAAATCCATTTCAAGCCGTCGTAAGGCTTAGTTGCTGTTTTCCAAGCTTGAAAAGCGTAGTAGTCTATGAGTATGAGAAGGGCAACCGTAACTAAACTGCGGATGATGTAAACCATGGTAGTGAATTGTGATGCAAAAGTAACCCAAAAGCCAAGTAATTGTTGGACAAGTATTGAATTTAGCATTTTCCAAAGTACCTTCGTGTCCGCAAAATGTAATTCAATCTTTTTCCGATAAAAAATGTCAAACAAACTTTTTCTTTTAGACGCCTACGCCTTGGTTTACAGAGCCTATTTTGCCTTTGCTCGCAACCCCAGAGTGACCTCTGAAGGACTCGATACCTCAGCAATATTTGGTTTTACCACCACTTTAATGGACGTAATTAAAAGAGAAAAGCCGACACACTTGGCCGTGGTTTTCGATTTAGAAGGCCCAACATCCCGACACGAAACCTTTGAAGCTTACAAAGCCAATCGCAACGAAACGCCCGAAGGAATAAAAATCGCCATTCCCTACATTAAAAATTTACTCAAGGCAATGAACATTCCGGTGATGTCATCCCCCGGATTCGAGGCCGACGATGTAATTGGCACTCTGGCTTACCAAGCCGCCGACGCCGGTTATACGGTATATATGATGACACCCGATAAGGACTTTGGTCAACTCATCCGCGATAACATATTTATGTACAAGCCTGCACGTGGTGGAGATGCACCTGAGGTTATGGGCGCGAAAGAAGTCTGCGAAAAATGGAATATCAAACGCATTGATCAAGTGATTGATATGCTGGGATTAATGGGCGACGCCGTTGATAATATCCCCGGTATTCCTGGTGTAGGAGAAAAAACTGCGGCCAAACTATTAGCGGAATACGACACCCTTGAAGGCGTACTGGAAAATGCGGAAAAAATCAAGGGTAAACTAGGCGAAAAAGTGCGCGACAACAAAGAACAAGCGCTTTTATCCAAAGAATTAGCCACCATTCTCACCAATGCTCCGGTAGAATTTCACGCTG
>JBHYFA010000064.1:2820-15978 GCA_051859825.1 Schleiferiaceae bacterium | reverse complement strand
CCAAAATGGGCAATCACAAGGGGTCGCCCCTATGGTTGTCGCCCAAAATGGGCAACCACTAGGGGTTGCCCCAACGGATAACACGAAAAATAGGCAATCACAAGGGGTTGCCCCAACGAGCGAGATAAAAAATAAAACCTTGGGAGATATCGTTGGGGCGTTTAAATCTATTGTAACGGTGGAATATATTCGTGGGGTAAAAACGTTGGGATGGCAACCGTTTAATGGTAAATTATGGCAACGAGATTATTGGGAACGCATTATTCGTGACGAACGAGCGTATCATACTATTTCCAAATACATCGTCAATAATCCTGCAAAATGGATAGACGATAAATTTTATAGAATATGAGCAACGACAACCTCGTTTACCAAAACTCCGGCGGCAACATCAAAATTTTGAAATACGAACGTTGTACTTTTATATAAATTTGCTTTAAGCCGACAAAAAAAGTATATAGCAAAACGATACAAGTTACGCAAACCGCCATAGCCAATTTCACAAATGAAACTTAATCTGGAAGAATATAAAGACCGACTTTTCAAAATCTTGCTGAGCGAAAATCATCATGACGGATTTTCTAACTAGAAAATAACAATATAGGTTTTTTGGCAATTAAGGATGCATGGTTTTGTGAAATTGATTATGTGATATTGGTTTAGTCGTAGCCCGAAAAAATCACCGACCTTTGCTGCTTTGTTGTACACAAACGCTTATGGATCACATTAAACTAGGGTTGAAGGAAAACTGGCGGCAGTTTAGCATTTTGGTCATCGTAAATGCTTTTGTAGGAGGGATGATTGGTATGGAGCGCAGCATTTTTCCGCAATTTGCCGAAGTGGAGTTTGGCGTGGCTTCCAAAACCGCCATTCTTTCTTTCATCACGGCTTTTGGAATTACCAAGGCCATTGCCAACTATTATACCGGTCGATTGGCCAACAAATTTGGACGTAAGAACTTGCTTTTAACGGGTTGGCTCATTGCCATTCCCATTCCCTTTATGCTCATTCACGCCCCCAATTGGAACTTTGTGATTTTTGCTAATGTGCTTTTGGGAATGAGTCAAGGGCTTACTTGGAGCAGTACGGTGGTGATGAAAATTGACCTCGTTGGTGAAAAAAACCGGGGGCTGGCCATGGGTTTAAACGAGTTTGCGGGGTATTTTGCCGTCGGACTAGTGGCGTTTCTCACTGGTTATGTGGCAAACAAATACGGTGTTACGCCTTACCCCTTTTACATAGGTATATTCATTGCCATTTTTGGACTTATTCTTTCTGCCTTATGGGTGAAAGATACCCGAGTGTTTGTCAACAAGGAGAGTGCTACTGATAAGACCGCACAGCTTGATAATGTGTTTTTAGAAACCACCATTAAAAACAAAACATTAAGTTCGGTGACACAGGCCGGGTTGGTAAATAATCTGAATGACGGAATGATTTGGGGCTTGCTGCCAATCATTCTCATTGCGCTCAACTTCAACAACGAAAACATAGGCGTCATTACCGCTATTTATCCTACGGTATGGGGAGTAGGACAACTTTTTACGGGAAAAATGTCTGACCATTACTCAAAGAAGGCCATGCTTTTTTGGGGCATGCTTTTGCAAGGTTTAGCTATTCTTCTCATTCCATTCAGCAGCGACTTTTATGTGTTGGCCGCCATATCAGGCATTTTAGGATTAGGGACGGCTTTGGTTTACCCAACTTTCTTAGCTACCATCGCACAGGCAACCAGTCCAAAGCAGCGCGCCGAAAGTATTGGAACCTTCAGGCTTTGGAGAGATTTGGGTTATGCCTTTGGTGCCGTGATTTCGGGCGTTACAGCCGATGTTTTTGGAATAGAATACGCTGTTTTTCTCATCGGAGGAGTAACCATCATTTCGTCACTTATCATCAAGTTTCGTATGCCGGAGCAGATAAAAGTTGTTGAAGGAGAATAAAAGTTTTAAGTAAATAAACTCAGAATAAAAACTTAGAGTAAAATAATTACCTCATTAGAATGTAATGCTATTATTTAGTATATTTGGAGAGTGAATATTGTTATAACAACTATCATTTTAAGCTGTTGAAATACAAAAAATGAATAGATTTAATGAAAGATATAATTCTTTTTTCAATTTCGCTTCTTTTGGGATTTTTTTCTATTGTTTTTTTGATAGAGAAATGGTACGTGATTTCATATAATGGAAATAGCGAGATAGTTTTTATTGAGTTTCAAGGTACAGAGAATAATGATTATTTGGAAATTTTTCAGCTTCCAGAAATGAAAGGGAAATATGTTTATGTAACTCTTAATCTTCGCGGTGATTCAGATGAATATCGCGAGGATCTTTTAAGTATGGAAGCTCTGGAAAAGCGATACAAAGATTCAGGTGTAGTTTTTCTTTACACGGTTGGAGATATTGAGAAATGGAAAAATAATTATGATTGGAAAAAGGTGATAAGAAAGTATAAGTTAAAAGGTTATCATCTTAATTTGCCTTTTGAATACGAAAAAAACTTATGGGAGGATATTATTATCGATGGTGTTAATAGAGGTTTTCGTGCGCCAAAGTATATGCTCATTTCTAAGCATGGTGAAATAATTGATAAATGGGCTCCAAGTCCATCGAGCGGTGATAAGTTAATAGATGTATTAGACGGCTTATTGTTGAATCCGGTTAGCTCAAATTTTAGTTCAGAACCATGAAACAGCTTCTCTACGCACTATTATTTTCGTTTTTGCTCAGCTCCTGTGCTACAATTTTTAATACGGAGCAAACAACAATTAGCATTTTTTCAAATGATCCTGTAAATGTTAAGTTGAATGAAGACACAGTTATTCATGTGTCATTTGCTGAGGAGATATTGGTTTACCGAAGTCCAGATCCTCTTAGATTAACCGTATTTAATGACAGTCTTAGTGATACAATTAGCCTAAATCCCAAAAATTCTCTCGACGGATGGTTAAAGATTTATCCGAGTTGGCTTTCACCAATCGGATTTCTTTCGGATACCAACAATGTGATTTATTACTCCTACCCTAGGAGATTATTTGTAGATTTAGCCGATCCCACAGGGGAACATTTTTCCACTTACCCGTTTAGAAGGAGGGGGAATGTTAACTTGCACTTTTCTTTACCCTATATAAACAACTTTCTGCTCAATCCTGAAGGCGAAGGTAGAAAATTGAATACGGGTTTTATGGGGTTAGCTTTTGGGGTAGATTATTATCATTCGAGAGATCAGTTTGTTAATGTAGGTGTTGCCGGGGGGCTAGACTTCATTATTCCATTTCCTGCGTCGATAAATTCAGCGGATGGTTTTGAATTGATGAGGTCCGGGCATGTAAGTGTCTCAAATAATCATAACATAGGTCGCCTTTCAATGGGGTACGGACTTACTTATGCAAGAAATGTTTGGGAGTTTAGGGGTGACGATTTTTTGGACTCAACTCCACCAGAAATGATGTCGAGAATGAATAGGTACGATGCTTTAGGCTTTATCTTTCCTACCTATTTTCAGATTCGGGATATTTTTCATGTCGGAATTATTTACCGACCCACTTTTTTCCGCCCCTCTCTTACTAACCAGTTTGCGTATGAGCATCTGATAAGTATTGATTTTGCACTGAAGATAGGCGTAAGAACAAAATAGTAATATGCGTTTTTTTGGCTTTTGGAAAAATAGGGATAATACTCCGTTTAGAATAACGGAGACTGACCGACTTTGGGTGGAAGAAAACTTTCATTGGTTAATTCAAGCTTTCGGTTACCCATACAGGGAAAGTGAACAGATTCTTCTTTCAGAGAAGTATTTCCCTAAAACCTTTAAGGACACTAAGGTGTCTATTGACAATATTATTGATGACTTGTGTTTGCTCTTGCAAATTCAGAAAGCTAATATATCTTTTGAAGTTTTAAAAGATGTAAGAGACATCCACGGTATTCCTTACGAAATTCAGGGGAAGTCATTTGAAACAGAGTTGGGTGTTGAAAATGGGAATTATAAAATTTATGTTGCGCATAGTCTGCTTGAATATCCCCAAAGACTTATCTATAGTTTGGTTTATGAGTTAATAAAAATCAAACTCATAGAAAATAAACTGCAATTTGACACTGGCGAGGATACGGATTTGTTTCTGTATTTGGCAGGAATATATTTTGGCTATGGAGTAATGCTCTCGCAAAATATGAAAGTTGAGGGTAGACGAAACGATGGGGTATGGGAAACCAAATGGAATTACATTTCAGAAATGCCAATTGAATTAATGGCTTTTGCCCTTGCAACCTATGCAAAGTTGATTGAGCAAGATTCACCGAAATGGATGGATGATTTACCGAGTGATTTGCAAAAGCAGTTTGCAAAAGCTATTAAATATTTGGGTGAAAATTCAAATAAACTGTATGATAAGAACGAATTGGAAGCCAATGATCTTTTTTATTTAGCACATAATCAGTACCTAAAAAACGAGTTTAAAGAGGCTATTGCCAATCTTAAAAAAATCCTTCCACTTACGAATGACGATGTAATGAAAGCCTACGTTTACAATAATTTAGGTTATTACAATTTAAGACTTTCCAATTATAAACTAAGTGTTTCTTACTTCAAAAATGCTCTCCAACTTACTCCTAAATATGGTTATGCCTGCGATAATCTTGCGTATGCTTTAATCCAATTAGGAGAATTAAAGCAAGGGAAAGAATGGCTTGATAAAGCTATGGAATCAGAAAACAACAATCCGGCATACACATATAGAAACTATGCGCTTTATTATCAGGCAAAAGGAGATGTCAATGAAGCTCAACGATATTTTAAAATGTCTTTCGAAGCCACTTCAGTTTCTGTTGACCTTCTCGAGTTTCACTATGCCGATTTTTTAATTAAGAATGCTGAGAAAGAAACGGGATTGGAGTTTTTGAGACGAGCAGTAGAGAAAGGAGAGCCTGAAGCTATTCGTAAAATGAAAGAAATTAATGATTGAACTAAATTATAGTAATTGAATATTTTGGTAATAGTTTAAATTATATAACAAATTAAAGCAGTATTCACTAAAGATTTTCTGGTAATTACCCCCTCTTTGTTACAAGAATCTTCAAAAATTACCCGCTCTTTGTTACAAAATCACTTAGATGCATCTAATAGGTGACTGCTGTATTAATTCAATGAGTTTTTGTTTCCTTCTATCTTTAACCTTTTATTTTCGGGATATAAATTAAAAGTGTATTAGGTTGCTTTTAAGGTTAAACCATGTGTTGTTTTCCTTAGTCACTTAATTGTACGTTCATTAATAGTCATGGCTATTTTTATTACATATAAAACAAATTTGTAAGAAAATATGTAAAAAATATTTGCAAATTAAATAGTATTTTTCTTACTTTTGATCCGTGGAAAATGTTTCACATCTTCTAGATGTTTTGTAAGTAAAATTCTCAGTCATGAAAAATACTATCTTCACTTGTATGTTGGTGCTTTGTGCACAAATCGTCTTTGCTCAAAATGCATTACAATTGCCAGTGGGCGACCTCTATGAACAGGATTTTAATACGCTTGATGATGGACTGCCTCCAGGTTGGTTCGTGTATGAGTCGTCCACTTTTGATAATCTTGGTTCTTCAACTTCATTTATTAACCAGCGCCATAGTTGGGTTAATGCAACCGGTGGTATGAAAAATCTTGCTTCTGCAAATAGTCTATCGCTCGGTGCAACCACTACGCAACAGAATAATAGCGCAGATCGTGCTTTGGGATGGCGACTGAGTAATACTTTTGGTGATCCTGGTGCTGCCATCGTGTTGAAGTTGGAAAACACCTTGCACCGTGAGTCGCTTAGCTTTAGTGTTGATCACCAGAATCTTGACCCCCAGGCTCGAGGCTATATTGTGCTTATTCAGTATTCGATTAATTCTGGCGTTTCGTGGACGGATTTGGGAGATTATACTCTGCCAGCGAATGCTGCTTCAAGTGATTGGGGCAGTTTGAACGCGCAATATGCGCTTGGCACCGATGCAGATAACCTTTCCTCTGAAGTATGGATTCGTTTTGCTGTTTTACAATCTTCAACCGGTAGTGGCTCTCGCGATACCTACGCAATTGATAATTTTTCCTTGAGTTGGAATATTGCCAATAGCACTTGTCCTGTAAATCTGCCACCACCGACTGCCTTGCTCACAGATTCTGTAGGATATGCCGAGGCAAGGCTCAATTGGATAGGGCATCCTTGTACAGATCAATTTCTTGTGGCAGTCGCCGAAGGCAATCAGACTTTGCCAACTTTGACCTCCCCCAACTATCAAGCAAATGTTCATTTCGGACTAGGCGGTGATTTGGGCGGAGGTTTTTTTGTGGTTTACGCTTCTACATTCTACCAAACTTTTGTTCGCAGTCTCCAACCAAATGTTGAATACACTGTGGGCGTGTACGCCTATGATGGTCAAAATTGGACGGCCGCCGATAGCGCTACATTTACCACTCTAGCTGCTACCACCCATTATTTCACCAATTTAGGGCAAGCTTTTGTTTGGGATGACGCCGACAATTGGTCTGGAGGAAGAGTTCCAGCTATTTTTGACACGGTTATTTTGGATAATACCCACGTTAACGGACAATATACGCTCAATCTGCCCGATAGAAGGATTGATTTGGCAGCGCTTCACATCCTTCCTCAAGATTCAATGCGCCTACATATTTTGGCCTCAAATACCTTTGGTTTGCACCTCAGTGCGCCCGATACAGCCCTGATTATTGGTAACCGTGCTGTTTTGCACAATGAGGCCGGAGCAATGAGTGGAGCAGGAATATTTACTACTTCTTGGGTAATTCACGGTGGAGGTAAGTACTTGCACAATAGCAATAGGGCAACGGCTTCTTTAATTGCCTCCTTGGTGAAAAGCCGCGCCGATTACCCATCGGCTATTTGGGAGTATGGGGAAAACTTTAGTGGGTCGCCTTCCATCGTTAATCAAAGATATCCGAGTTTGCACATCTATGGAACCCCAGCAACTTTTAATTTTTCTTCGAACAATCCTTTAACGGTTGCGGGTGAACTTTACATTGCGCCATCAGCTTCATATACATTGAGTATTCGCTTACACCTTGAGGGCAATATGCAGGTTGAAGGAATCCTGAACTTCACGCATACCGGCGATTATGCCTTTCTTAACACGGGAAGCTCTTTGCAAACGATTTCTTCTCCAGGCTTAACAACATTTGGGCAAAACACTAAAATGATGTTGCAGAACACCGTGGAGTTGGGAGGAAATATTTTCGGTGACGTTATGGAACTCCATCCTGCGGCTAATGCTTCAACTAATGCATCGGCTTTTTTGCAGTTTTGGCGGATGGAAATGCTGGGTGATTTGGATCATCATGGACATATTGAACTCCCCGCGAATGATACTGCTTTTGGTGTGATGATTCAGCATCAGGTATCGGGAAATGGAAGTATTACCCAGTCTATGTATCTCTCTGATTTCAATAATACAAGCGCACGCTGGTTTAGCATTGGGGCTGCCTCCAATGCAGCCTTTCAAACTTTGGCTGATTCCGGAGCTCATTTTAATTATACTAATGCTTCGCAAAGTGTATTATTTGAATGGGATGCACTCACTGGTGACTACGCTTTGCCTCAAGGAAATGCATTTGTGCCGGGAAGAGGATATTTTCTATTTGCCGGAGAAAATCAACACGGCATTTTCACCCGAAGCTTGCCGGGAGTGTTGCGTTCAACTGGAGGTATAAGTTCCGGTCTTGACCACAACATACAATTATCTTATGGTGCGGCACAACAAGACATTACCGTTACGGGCATGCGTGAAGGTTGGAATTTAATCGCTAATCCTTATTTCGCTTCTTACGACTGGAATAATCAAATCGTTCCCCAAGATATTGAGGGTACGATTTACGTTCGCAATGAACAGAATACGGGTTTTACAGCAATTGGTGTAACGGAAACCGACGATTCCCGTTATATACCCCCCATGCAAGCCTTTTGGATTCGTGCACAAACGGCTCCAACCAATGGTTTTCATACTTTGACACTGACCGCTAACCAAAGAAATGAACATCGAACCCACCTTTTGAAAAGGGGGAGTCAAAATCACTTGCGATTTAAGTTTTTATTGGAAAATGAAAGTCAGGGAGCAGATGAGTGGGTAGTGGGTTTCCATCCTCTAGCTACCGAGGCTTTCGATGCGCAGTTTGATGGGCATAAAATGCCAAACGACCCGAATCAATCGGCTATTTGGGCAGACTCTAACGCTATTTTGTACCTACCTCCATTAGACTCTTCTCGTCGTATTCCACTGAAAATGTTTGCAGCAAGTAGCGGTGGAAATCACGTTTTTAAATTGTCTGACGACTACGGAAATTCCGCGGTAGGACTGTGGTTGGAAGATGTCTATGAAAATACCATTTTTGATTTACGTCAGGGCGCATTTTCATTTAGTCCGTCGTCAAACGACACCCTTTTTAATCGGTTTGTTTTGCACGTAGGCCAAGTAAATAACCCTCTGCAGATGGATAACTATGATGATTCCCGCGAAAACGACATGCGTGTATGGACTTATCAGTCTGTTCTCTACATCGATTACCCATTTGAAGAAAGTACCAAGGTCGAGCTGGTAGATTTAACGGGTAAAACAATTAAACAATGGGCTTTAGAAGGGGCTGGAAGGTACGAGAAACACCTTGAGGTATTGCCTAAGGGAGTGTACATCTTAAAAACCAACCGCAAGGCAGTGCGAATATTGCTCTAATAACTCAATGAATTCGCTGCTTACTTCGTAACGCACTGGTCGCAAAGGATTAGCATTTCACCGGTGAGCAAATCTTCTTCCATGCCTACCATACGGCATTGCACTTTGACGTAGTCACCAACTTCTAAGCGTAGGTCTTCATCGGTAAAGCGTATTTGTACAGCCTGATCAAGTATGCTTGTGCGTCCTTCACTTTCGCTTACTTCGCCTTCAATTAATACTGCTCGGTCGATGAGGTTTTCATCATTCAAATCGAGCAACTCAATGGCACTGCCCTCGAATGCCGGTTTAAGCGATGAAAAATCTTGGTGGGCTTTGTTGTAAACAAAAAACCAGACGTACGCAGCTACGCCTAAAATCAGAAAAAGGGCAATAAGAAGATATCGTTTTGTCATAATGGTTTTTTGTTTATGCAAACATAAACATTATTTTTCGTTATTATGTTTTGTTTATATTCGTACCCACCAAATTCATAAATGTTGAATACTCAAAAAAAGATTTTTATGCGAAAGTATATTTTAGCGATGGGTTTAGGTTTGGCGCTTTACTCCTGCCAATCCGACAATGAGGAAGATAGAAACGGTAATGGTCAGCCAAATGGTGAAATCTCTTACTCCCAACAGATTCAGCCTATTATTCAAGCCAATTGTATGGTTTGTCATAACGCGCAAGCTGGTCAGGGTGGTTTAGTAATAGAAGGTGAGGCTACTATGATTAGTCTTGCTCAGAGTGGAGTTTTGGAGCAGGTATTACTTCTGCCCGCCAATAACCCTCGAAAAATGCCTCCGGGTTTTGACTTGTCGAGTGGAGATCTCAATTTACTACTTGCTTGGATTGAGCAGGTAAATGAATAGAGCGATGAGGAAGAGCTACGCTGTTATTCTTGGTCTTATATTCAGCTTACAAGCCTTTGCGCAAGATGATTTGCTTGATTTAATTCCTGAAGAACCGATTCAGGATATAGTAGAGGCTACTTTCAAAGGAACGCGTTTAATCAATATGCAAACCAATGAAGCCCCTGCGGGTGGTGTGCTTCAGTACGTTTTTCAGCACCGATTTGGAGCGATGAACAACGATTTCTTTTATAACTTTTTGGGTATGGATAATGCCCAGGTTCGTTTGGGCTTGGATTATGGAATAACGGATAGGTTATCCGTTGGGTTGGGAAGGAGTTCGTATAATAAAACCAACGATTTTTCCTTGAAGTATAAAATCCTTGAACAGCAAACGGGTCTGAAAAACATTCCTTTATCGCTAACGCTTTTTTCTTCGGCTTATCTCAATATGCGTCGAAGAACGGACATCGATTTGAATTTACCTGATAGAATGACCTACGCGCATCAGTTGATTTTTGCGCGGAAATTTTCGCAGCGCTTTTCTATGATGATTTCTCCAAGTCTTGTGCATTTTAATTTGGTGGAATTTCGTGAGCAAAACAATACGCACGTCATTATTCCGGCCGGAATGCGTATTAAGATAAATAATCGTATTGCGCTCACGGCTGAATACGCCCCTCAGTTGACTCGTAATTTTCGTCAGGCCCCTGTATCAGGTGATCGGGAAAACTATATCAACTCATTTTCAATTGGTGTAGATATTGAAACCGGTGGCCACGTATTTCAGTTGCATCTAACTAACTCGCGCGGACTCCTTGACCCCGAATGGATGTTGCAGACCAATGGTGATTGGCTCGAAGGGGCTATTTTCTTCGGGTTTAATATTTCGCGCGTATTTACGATTAGAGAGCCTAAACGACCAGAAGTCGATAATTAGAATACAAATCTTAAGGTCCATTAGCGGCGTTGCACTTGGATTGAAAACAGTCATTGACTTTAGTCAACTCCTTGTTTTTCAATCCTGCGTGCGCCTTGCTACTGAACTTTCATATGCAAATGATTGTATCTTCAGTTGTCATATGGAATGTCCTGTTCAGTTTTTGTAGGTGTTTGCGAAGGCTACTACATGGACATTTCTGAATCAGACTCTTGACATTATGGACAAGCTCTAGATAGTGCTTGTCCATAATGTCAGAGTGGCTGCTCTAGAAAGTCCGAGAGCAAGGCTTGCGAAGGTTGAAAAACAGTGAGTTTACATTAGTAAATAATCTTTTTTTCAACCGAGCATAACGCAGCTATCGGGCTTTATAGACAGCCATTTATTAATATTTGACAACCTTTTTAACCTCTGTCCCAACACCACTATTATGATGAAGAAAGTACACTCCCGCCGGAAGACTTTCAAAAAGTTCAAGTTTCATGCGGGTTGATTCACCATTTCCGGGAACTTCTTTCGACCATAAAACTTGTCCCGCAGCATTGTGTAAAACGAAATTGCTATTCTGACTTGATTGGAATACGATTTCGAGTTCGCCTTGTGTAGGGTTGGGGAATACTTCAAAAGATTGAACATTTGCACTGAAGTCTTCATTACTTAATTGTACGTCCATATTTATAGCATCCAAGTAAAAGTTGTTACCTCCACGGGTTTCAAACTCCCACATAATCATGATGTTGTCGTTTGCTCCAGCATGTGTGCTGAGGTTGATGCTTTCCGTTCTCCATTCTGAGGCGTTTTGAGGAACGAAGTCGGTGTTGTTTTGTAAAGGGCCTGTTTGCAACATAACTCCACCGATTGTTCTACGAGTAAACCAGGTTTTACCGCAATCATTACTCACTTTGATTCTTAATGCGTCCAAGGCATTTGCAGAATTTGGCGCAAAAGCAAAAGCAAAATCAATGTTAGCAGTGGTAGCTCTAGTCATATCAATGTTCGGGCTTACCAATTGGTAAATTCCGTGTTCGTTTAGGCCGTTAAATCCGAATTTCACTGACTTGCTTCCGGTGAATGCAGCATCAGAAGTTACACCGATTTCCACATCAGGGTTTCCTAAATTGAGCAAAGTCCAATTGCCGTTTGGAACATCGATAAGTTCAAAATCTTCGATTAACCAAGATTGGAAGGGAGTAGGGTCATCGTATTTAACCCATACAGCGTTCCACATTATTTTTGTGTCAGAACCTGCCCCATTGGTTACTTTTAAGGTAACGGGATAT
Organism: Schleiferiaceae bacterium; assembly: GCA_051859825.1. Lineage (GTDB taxonomy): Bacteria > Bacteroidota > Bacteroidia > Flavobacteriales > Schleiferiaceae > CSBr16-58. The sequence continues at coordinate 4,190 of JBHYFA010000064.1, read as the reverse complement.
ACACCTTCAGAAGGGTACATCACTTCGGGATACCTTTCGGTTGAGGTAGAAGGAACACCTCCGGGAAAGCTCCATTCGTAACCATCCGGATTTGTACCCACCGAGGCGTCAACGAAACGAACTTTCTCGCCAGAACAGATAATATTGTTACGAAGAAAAAAATCAGAAATAGGAGCACATACCGCTCCACCAACTACACCAGTTTGTTCTAAATTATTTGGGTTAGATACGTCTCCTCTCAACGTATTATTATTGAGTATGGCCTTGGCTCTCGCTTTTTGCCCTTCCGTAAAAATGTTGGTACAAACATCATCAGCGTAGTCCATGTAGTTTTCAATCATATCGGGCTCGGGGCTTTGTGGACACGAGTTCATGTTGAGGTTACAACCAAAATTGGGGTTGTCTGCCGGAGGTGTGTCCGCCACAAAGTCGCCACCATTACATCCATTTCGAAAGGGGTGGTGTAAAGCAAAGTAGTGACCTACTTCATGTGTAAGTGTTCTTCCGGCCGACCCAGATGTGTTGATGGTTCCTACACGATCGTGACGAATTACGATACCATCATTCACACAACCTTGGGTTGGATTAGGGAAAAAGGCGTAACCGAGCACTGTTCCTAGTGGGTTGTTGGAATTAATGGTGCGTACCACGTGAACGTTTAGGTATTTTTTATTATCCCAGCAGCTCAATCCTTTAATCGTATTTGGGGCACTAGCAGCTTGAGGTGTTTGAACGCGAATAATACCATCGGTGCAATTTCCTTGCGGATCTACTCGAGCAATATGAAATTCAACTTCCATATCCGCAGCTCTGCTTTGGAAGATAGCACGTGTATTTACTCTGTCTTCATTAGTTCTGCGGAAATCTTCATTTAGAACTCGAATGGCATCCATTACTTGGTAACGCGAAATATTATCTCTTTCTTCGTCATAGAAGATATGAAATACAACGGGGATCCTGCGGATAGTGGATTCTGTTCCGTCGGCATTTTTACGAATTTCACCCTCATTGTTGGCTATATAATCGGCAATCCAAGCTTCTACTTGTTTGCGACTTTCGGCGTATTCTCTATCGCCGGCCATGAGCATATCTTCATAATGATCGGTCAAGCAAATGCCATTTTCGTGCTGATGATTGTGTTGAGGAGTCTGCGCAAAAAGGATGGAGAGTGAAAAAAATCCTAGCGCTGTAAAAAGTGTCTTAGTCATATAAATAATAAAAATAATTGCGAAATAAAGTCGCAAACGGTCAATAAAATCAAGGTTTTTGCAAATAAATCGCCAACAGTTGTCAAGTGCGATTTTTGCGATTTGCAAACCACAAAGATACGCTTCAACTATTGATTTTGAAATTTTTTTTAAGTTGTTGTT
>JBHYFA010000064.1:0-2810 GCA_051859825.1 Schleiferiaceae bacterium | reverse complement strand
AAAGAAAATCGTTGTATCTTCGCAGCCCTTTTGGAGGGTCATTTTTTATATGACTTTAAGAAGATTAGAAACAAAAAAATTCATTGGCGTGAACACCTTAAGTTACAAAACCCCATCGGCGAATTCTGCTACTGTAGATAAGCAATGGGTATTGGTTGACGCAGCAGGTATGCCTGTTGGTCGATTAATGAGTCGCGTTGCCAGCATTGCGCGTGGTAAGCACAAAACAAATTTTACTCCTCACGTAGATTGTGGTGACAATGTTATCATTATCAATGCTGAGAAAGTAGTTTTCTCTGGTTTAAAACTAGAGCAGAAAGAATACATTACGTATTCGGGTTTTCCAGGAGGTCAAAAGAGAATCAATCCTCGCGACCTTATGGCAAAGCAGCCACGTAAAGTATTGGAGAATGCATTGAAAGGTATGCTTCCTAAAAACAGATTGGGACGTAAGCTTTTCCACAATGTACATATTTACGAAGGTGATGCGCATCCTCACGAAGCGCAGAAGCCTATAACTATAACTATCTAAATTAGGAAGTATGTCAACAACCCATGCTATTGGTCGCCGTAAGACTTCGGTTGCACGCGTATTCCTCAAGGAAGGTTCAGGTTCAATTACCGTAAACAAGCGCGATTACAAAGATTATTTCCCTACAGGTACCCTACAGTACAAGGTGGTTCAGCCTTTTGCTATTGTTGGTGTTGAGGGAACATTCGATGTTAACGTTAACGTTGAAGGTGGTGGAATCACCGGTCAAGCTGAGGCCATCAGATTAGGTATCAGCCGCGCCTTGTGCGAAATCAACCCTGAGAACCGTGGAGCTTTGAAGCCAGAAGGTCTTCTTACCCGCGACCCACGTATGGTAGAACGTAAGAAATTCGGTCAGAAAAAAGCCCGTAAGAAATTCCAGTTCTCCAAACGTTAATCATTTGTTTAGTATCGAAACCCTGAGGATCTCCCAGAGCTACCTCTCGGTTGCGTAACTCACGAAAGTAAACAACCAAAATTATGTCTAAAAAAATTGAAATCAAACCTTTGTTGGACGCAGGCGTTCACTTTGGTCACCTTACTCGCAAGTGGAATCCCGCAATGGCTCCTTACATCTTTATGGAGCGCGGAGGGGTTCACATCATCGACCTTTATAAAACAGCTGCCAAGCTCGATCAAGCTGGTGATGCACTTGCCAAACTTGCCTCTAGCGGAAAAAAAGTTCTTTTCGTAGCAACAAAGAAGCAGGCAAAAGATGTTGTAGCCGATCACGCCAAGGCACTCAACATGCCCTATATCACCGAGCGTTGGCCTGGTGGTATGCTTACCAACTTTGTTACCATCCGTAAGGCGGTAAAGAAGATGACCAACATCGACAAGATGAAGGCCGACGGTTCTTTCCAAACACTCTCCAAGCGTGAGCGTTTGCAAGTAGATCGTCAACGTGCAAAATTGGAAAAACAACTAGGTTCAATCTCCGATATGAGCCGTCTTCCCGCTGCCCTTTTTGTGATTGATATCAATCGCGAACACATCGCAGTGAATGAAGCTAAAAAGTTGAATATCCCCGTTTTTGCCATGGTGGATACCAATTCAAACCCCAACTTAGTAGATTTCCCTATTCCAGCAAATGACGATGCATCCAAGTCTATCTCTGCAATTATGCAGCATGTATCTACATACATCCAAGACGGACTAGCGGCTCGTAAAGCTGATAAAGATAAAGGCGCTACCGAAAAAGCAGCAAAGAAAGCCGAGAAAATGGCTGATGCTGAGTAATCTAACGCGTTATTATTAAATTGTAAAACGTACGAAAAGGGATGATAGTTATTATCCCTTTTCCTATTTTCACCCCCTAGTTAACAACTCAAAAACAAAACAATTATGGCAACCATCACTGCATCTGATGTAAATAAATTGCGCAAACAAACCGGCGCTGGTATGATGGACTGTAAAAAAGCTCTCGTAGAAGCAAATGGTGATTTCGACGAGGCTATCAGCATCCTCCGTAAAAAAGGTCAAAAAGTTGCGGCTAACCGTGCCGATCGTGAAACTTCTGAAGGATGTGCACTCGCTGCCGTTTCCGCCGACAATACTTTCGGCGCTGTAGTGGCCGTGAGCTGTGAAACGGATTTCGTTGCGAAAAATGACGATTTCATTGCGCTTACACAACGCATCCTCGATATCGCTATGGAAAATCAACCCGCCGATCTAGAGGCACTCAAAGCCCTTTCTTTCGACGGTAACATTTCCATCGCTGAAAAACTTATCGAGCAAAACGGTGTAATTGGTGAGAAAGTAGATTTAGCTGCATACGAAAAACTATCTGCCGCTTACGTTTCTTACTACATTCACATGAATAACAAACTTGCTACTATCGTTGGCTTGAACGACGTAGCTGAAGAGGCTGCTAAAGATGTTGCAATGCAGGCTGCGGCTATGAATCCGGTTGCACTTAACCGCGACTCCGTTCCTCAAGATGTAATCGAAAAAGAACTCGAAATCGGTAAAGAACTAGCGCGCCAAGAAGGTAAGCCCGAAGAAATGCTCGATAAAATCGCTCAAGGTCGTTTGAACAAATTCTTCAAAGAAAGCACCTTGGTTGATCAAGACTTCATTAAAGACGGCAAACTTACCGTTTCTAAATACCTCGATAGTGTGAAGAAAGGTCTTCATATTGTTGATTATAAGCGTGTTGCTCTAGGCTAACACCATTATTAGTGGCTGTCTATAAAGTCCGATAGCTGCGTTATGCTCGGTTGAAAAAAAGGTCATCCCGACAAAGACTTGTCGGGACTCACTGTTTTTCAACCTTCGC
>JBHYFA010000063.1:0-16008 GCA_051859825.1 Schleiferiaceae bacterium | reverse complement strand
TTAGCTGACTTAGTAAATACCGCCTCGAAGCGCCCGCCTCAACGCCTCAACGCCTAAACGCCTCAACGCCTCAACGCCTAAACGTCTCAACGTCTCAACGCCTCAACCCCCCCATGCCCACCCTCACCCTCCTTTCCGGCGGTATCGGAAGCCGCCTCTGGCCATTATCCAAACCCGAATGCCCGAAACAGTACGTTTCCATTTTTGGGGATAAACGCTTGTTTCAGCTCACGGCCTTGAGGAATAAGGGACTTACCGAGAAGATATTGGTAGTGGGAAGCAACAGCACTAGGGAGTTGAGTGATGCACATTTGCGCGATTGTGGTATTGAGGATTTTCAGGTGATTTCTGAAGCCATACCAAAAAATACCGCTGCGGCGGTGGCCTTTGCCGCTTTGAGTTTGGATGAAGATGAAATTATGTTGGTGACGCCATCCGACCATATCATAAGGGATGAAGAAAAATATAGCAAAGCCATTAAGCGTGCTTTTGAATTGGCGGGAGATGGAAGCTTGGTGACTTTTGGTATTACGCCCAAAACGCCGGAAACAGGCTACGGATATATCCGCGCCAATGGGGAAGATGTTTTGTCTTTCCACGAAAAGCCCGATGCACCCAATGCCCAAAAGTTTGTAGATGCCGGCGAGTATTTTTGGAACAGTGGAATTTTCTGTTTTCGTGCCGGCGTGTTTTTAGAAGAATTACAGAAATTCCGTCCTGATATATTGGAAGCTGCCAAGCTGACCCTAGAGCATTCCCACGACGGCAATTTATCCGAAACCTACTCCGAACGCATTCCTTCCGAAAGTATCGACTATGCCGTAATGGAAAAGTCTGCACGCATAAAGATGGTAGCCGGTGATTTCTCTTGGTCTGATTTGGGTTCATACCAAGCTTTGTATGATTATTTCCAAAACGAAAAATCATCAAAATATATTCAGAATAACAACCTCGTGATTACCGATAATCTTAATCTTGAAAGTATCGACTTCGAGCATCACGCAGTTATTCAAAGTGAAAACGATTTACTCATTATTCCTCTCAACCGCTCTCAAGAGGTAAAGCAAATTTTTGAGCGGCGTTATAATTCATAATTTTTTACTCTTAACAAAATGATTGAAAATCCTAAAATTGCGATTATTGGACTTGGTTACGTGGGGTTACCTTTAGCAGTAGCCTTCGCAGAAAAATACCCAACAATTGGACTTGACATCAACACCGCTCGCGTTGACGAACTTCAAAAGGGTATAGACTCTACTTTAGAAGTAGAGAACGACCACCTTAAGAGTGTGCTCGTGCCGCATAGTCTTGAATTAGACGACAATGGAGCAAAGGGACTTTTCTGCACCACAGCCATTACCGATATTTCCGATTGTAATGTGTTTATCGTAACTGTTCCCACGCCTACCGATAAGCACAACCGACCCGTATTAACGCCCATGATTAAGGCTTCGGAAACGGTGGCTAAGGTGATGAAGAAAGGTGACGTGGTGATTTACGAATCTACCGTATATCCGGGTGTGACTGAAGATGAAATGGTGCCTATTTTGGAAAAGTTGAGCGGATTGAAGTTCAATGAAGACTTCTTCGTGGGCTATTCTCCCGAGCGCATCAATCCCGGAGATAAGGAACATACGGTGACTAAGATTTTGAAAGTAACCAGTGGTTCTACACCTGAATCAGCTAAGTTCATCGATGATTTATACAAAGAGGTTATCGTTGCCGGAACGCACCTCGCTTCCAGCATCAAAGTGGCCGAAGCCGCCAAGGTCATCGAAAACTCCCAGCGTGATATCAATATTGCGTTCGTGAATGAGCTTTCCAAAATATTCAACCTACTCGGCATCGACACCCTCGAAGTACTCGAAGCCGCAGGTACCAAGTGGAACTTCCTTCCATTCAAACCGGGTCTAGTTGGCGGACACTGCATAGGAGTTGATCCCTTCTACCTAGCCCAAAAAGCCCAGGAAGTTGGCTACCATCCTGAAATCATCCTCGCCGGACGCCGCCTCAACGACTCCATGGGCAAACACGTCGCCACTGAAGTCATCAAGCACATGATGCGCAAAGACCTTAAAGTAATTGATAGCAAAGTCCTCATCCTTGGCTTCACCTTCAAAGAAGATTGTCCCGACGTACGCAATACCAGAGTGATTGACATCTACAACGAGCTATTGAGTTTCGATATGGATGTTGATGTGTATGATCCGTGGATTAACCAGGAGGAAGTTATGCATGAGTATGGTATTGAGGTATTAAATGAGCAGCCGGATATGGGGCAGTATTCGGCGGTAATCCTTGCCGTCGCGCACAAGAAGTTTAAAGGTTTGGACTTGAAGACTTCTGGAGATCGAGTTATTTATGATGTGAAGGGGGTGCTGGAGAAAGGGAGTGTGGATGCGCGGTTGTAGACTAAGACTATGACTAAGACTATGACTATGACTAAGACTAAGACAATGACTAAAACTAAGACTTTTGGTTCGTCTTTGCCCATGTCATCGTCATCTTCATCGTCTTTGTCCATGTCATCGTCATCGTCTTTGTCCATGTCATCTTCATCGTCTTTGTCCATGTCATCGTCATCGTCTTTGTCCATGTCATCGTCATCGTCTTTGTCCATGTCATCGTCATCGTCTTTGTCTTAGTCTAAATGCGTAACTTCCGCGAATACGACATCTGGCAAGACAGCATGAAACTCGTAGAGCATATTTACATACTCGTAGAGAAATTCCCGAAAAAGGAACAATACGTTTTGGTGCAACAAATGACACGATGTGCTATTTCAATTCCGAGTAATATTGCTGAAGGATCAGCTAAAGAGTCACAAAAAGATTTTGCTCGATTCCTTGGGATAGCTTTGGGTTCATCGTATGAATTAGAAACACAAATTCTACTCGCTACCAATTTGGGCTACTGTGATACAAACAACGAAACCTTAGATTTACTTCAAAGCCTACAACGCAGAATCTCAGGATTCATCAAAAAACTCAAAGCCTGATATGCCTAACAACCCTCCCTCCATGTCATCGTCATCGTCTATGTCTTCGTCTTCGTCTTCGTCTATGTCATCGTCTTCGTCATCGTCCAACCTCCTCATTACCGGCGGCGCCGGCTTTATCGGTTCAAATCTTGTAGAGCATTTTTTGAATGACGATCGAGTAGGACTGGTGAGAGTATTGGATGACCTTTCAAACGGATATTACGAGAATATTCAAGAATTTGAAGGGCATCCCAAATTTGAGTTTATCAAAGGAGATATCTGTGATTATGAAACTTGCATGAATGCCATGAAAGGCATCCATAAGGTTACGCATCAAGCTGCTTTAGGATCTGTGCCAAGGAGTATCGAAAATCCAATGAGAACCAATGCGGTGAATGTTGGGGGGACGGTGAATATATTACATGCAGCTAAAGAAAGTGGTGTTGAGCGTGTTGTTTTGGCGTTTTCCTCAAGCACCTATGGTGATCATCCGGGCTTGCCCAAGGTTGAAGGAAAAGAAGGGAAGCCACTTTCGCCTTATGCTGTAAGTAAGGCGGCAATAGAACAGTATGCGGAAGTTTTTGGAAATACGTATGGTTTAAAATGGATTGGGTTGCGATACTTCAATATTTTCGGGCCCAGACAAAATCCAGACAACCCCTATGCGGCTGTAATTCCAATTTTTTGCAAAGCATTTCTAAATGGAACGCGTATTACTATTAATGGAGATGGAAATACAAGTCGTGATTTTACCTACGTGGCCAATGCCTTACAAGCTAATGATAAAGCGCTGTTTACTGATAATGAGGCGGCATTGAATCAAGTGTATAACACGGCTTGTGGAGATCAGGTTACTTTGAATGAGATGGTTGCCATGCTGGAAAATATTAGTAATAGAAAAGTTGAAGTGGTTCATGGACCTGAACGTCCTGGTGATGTAAAGCATAGCTTGGCAGACATTTCAAAAATCACCAAACACTTAGATTATAAACCCCAAATTAGGTTTGAGGAAGGATTGAAGAATGTTTATAATTGGTACAAAAATTCAAATTTTGTTGATTCTGAAAAGAATACATTATGAAAGGCATTATTCTAGCAGGCGGCTCAGGCACTCGATTATATCCGCTAACTAAAGTTGTTTCAAAACAGCTTTTACCCATATATGACAAACCGATGATTTATTATCCTTTATCGGTTTTGATGCTCTCAGGAATTAGAGAGATACTAATTATTTCTACGCCACACGATCTTCCCAATTTTGAGAAGCTATTGGGAGACGGTTCTCAGTTAGGATTAAAATTGTCTTATGCAGAACAACCTTCGCCTGATGGATTAGCCCAAGCCTTTATTATTGGTGAGGATTTTATTGGAAATGATGATGTTTGTTTGGTATTGGGTGATAATATTTTCTATGGAGCAGGTTTAAAATCACTTCTAGATGCTTCAGTAAAAACGGTAAAGGAAGAGAAAAAAGCAGTCGTGTTTGGCTATTATGTTGACGATCCAGAGCGCTATGGTGTTGCCGAGTTTGATGCTGAAGGCAATGTTCTGAGTATAGAGGAGAAGCCGAAAAATCCTAAATCAAATTACGCGGTTGTTGGATTGTATTATTATCCGAATTCTGTCGTAAATATAGCAAAAAATGTAAAACCTTCAGGAAGGGGAGAGCTTGAAATTACTTCGGTAATTCAGGAATATATGATAAACAATATATTGAAATTACAAAAACTTAGTAGAGGGTATGCGTGGTTGGATACAGGTACACATGAAAGTATGACCGAGGCTACTGAATTTGTTAAAGCTGTTGAGAAACGTACTAGTTTGAAGATTGCTTGTTTAGAGGAAATAGCTTATAAACTGGGTTTTATAGCTAAGGACGAAATACTCGGAAATATAAAGGGCTTAAAAGGTGACTACTATGAATATGTGAAAAATGTTGTAATAAGTAATTGAATAACCTAGCTGTCCATAGGTATTCAACTGCCATAACATGAAAATAAAAAACATATTTCAAAATATTGGGCTTTATATGCTTGCGGCTATAATCCCAGCCGGTTTAAACGTATTAATAAATCCAATGGTAGCGCTAAACATGGATCCTAAGGATTACGCAATTGTTGGTTATTATGGTTCATTTAGTAACTTTATTTTTCCCATGATCTCTTTTTATGCATTTGCATATTACACAAAGCGTTACTTTGAAGTAAATGAGGATGAAAGGCAACAATTGCGTGCAGTAATATTTAAGAGTCTTATCTACCTTTCTCTTGGTATTTCAATTATTTCAATTTTAGGAATTTACTTATATAAGATAATTTTTAATAGTGATACCCAAATACCATTTTTTCCTTACGCATTTTTATCAGTTTTTACTATTCCAATAACCGGAATTTTTACATTAAAGTTAATTGACTATAAATTAGAAAGGAAAGCAATAGATTATTTCAAACTTTCAATCGGTAAGTCAGCAATAGCAATATCTCTTACCTTACTGTTGGTTGTTTGGCTAAAGTGGGGAGCATTTGGTAAGCTTACAGCAATATTTATTTCGACTTTTGCACTTTTTATTTACTGTTTGATTGACGATTATAAATTATTTAAGGTAGATTTTGATTGGGCTATTTTAAAAAAAATGTTGTTGTTTTCATGGCCTCTAATCATCGGTGCAATGCTTAATTTCTTTACCAATGGATATGATAGAGTTTATTTAGAACGTCTAGGTAATCCAGATGAATTAGGTTTTTATGTTGTTGCATTTCAAATTGTGTCATACTTGGGTTTGATAGGAACCTCAATTAGTAGCACTTTTCAGCCAGATATTGCAAAGGCAATTGTCAACCGAAACTGGAATACAGCACTTAAATATATGACTTTATTGGTCTCTAGCGTGACCGTTGTGGTTATCGTTTTTGTTTTTTTTGCGCCTTTCTTAGTAGATGTTTTAACAGCAGGGAGATACGTTTTGTCCACCAAATATGCTCAAATTCTTGCTTTTTACCACATATCGCAAATAATCTATTTTATGTCAGTTGATGTAATTACTTTTTTGGGTTACACTAAAATTCTATTATTTAGTAAAATTATTGGAGCAATATTTTCTATCGCATTATTCTATTTTTTTATTAATTATTGGGGCTTTAGCGGAGGGGCATACGCAATGGTGCTTTCTTTCTTTGTTCTCACTCTTTTCAATGTTGCTTTTATGATTCCCAAGCGCAAGGCATTTTTGTCTGAACAAGTTTCATAAGTTTATTTGACATTTATATGCATAAAATTATTGAGTTTCCTAAAATTCTTGATCCAAGAGGAAATTTGACCTTTCTTCAAAACCCTCAGCAAATACCCTTTGAAATACAAAGAGTATTTTGGACGTATGATGTACCTGGCGGAGAAATCCGGGGAGGGCACGCGTATTACGATCAAGAAGAGATTATTATTGCTTTAAGCGGTAGTTTTGATGTGATAATTACTCACAAAGATGGTGTTAAAGAGAAAATCAGTTTAAATCGATCTTACTTTGGGCTTTATTTGCCCTCTAAAACTTGGAGGCACATGGAGAATTTTTCAACAAATTCTTTGGGTTTGCATTTAAGCAGTATGGTTTATAATGAACAAGATTATATTAGATATTTTAATCAATTCATAAATCTAATATGAAGGATTCTACTGTTTATCATGCTTCTTTAATTGAATTAAATAAAAACCACAATGTAAAGGGTAATATTACATCAGTAAATAACTCGAATGAAATACCTTTTGATATCAAAAGAGTATATTATTTATATGATGTACCCGGAGGAGAAGAAAGAGGTGCCCATGCCCACAAAGATCTTCAACAATTAATTATCGCTGCCAGTGGAAGTTTTGACTTAGTTTTGGATGATGGAAAAACCAAAAGGACATTTCAACTTAATAGACCGTATATTGGTGTGTACATGCCTGCTGGATTGTGGAGGGAGTTAAATAATTTTTCATCGGGCTCTATATGCTTGGTTTTGGCCTCACATGTTTATGATGAGAACGATTATATAAGGGATTACAACGAATTTATGACTTTTAAGATATGAAGTTTTGTGTAGCAGGTAAAAATGACATTGCAATTTATGGTTTAAAGTTACTGCTAGAGTTGGGAATAGATAAATCAAATATTTACTGTTTGGGAAATAAAACTGATTCTGGAATTCATGGATGGCAACCCTCGTTTAAAAAATATTGTTTTGATAATGAAATTGCTATTGTTCAGCAAAGTGATCTTTTCACAATTGAAAATTTAATTTTCATCTCTTTAGAGTATGATCAGATTATTAAAACCGATAATTTTGTTTCAGATCAATTATATAATATACATTTTTCTTTGCTTCCTGCTTACAAAGGAATGTACACTTCATTATTGCCAATATTGAATGGAGAAAGTCATTCTGGAGTCACTTTACATAAAATTGATAATGGCATAGATACCGGTGATATAATTGATCAAATTAAGTTTGATTTGCCTTTTGGGACTACGGGTTATGAACTTTATAAAAAGTATTTGCATTTTTCAAAAATCTTACTCAAGCAAAATATCAATAACTTGATAAGTTCCAAAATTAAGACTACTAAGCAACCAATTTTAAATTCAACTTATTATTCGAAAAAGACTATTGACTTTAAAAATATTCAGATATCTTTTCAAAAAACATGTTTTGAGGTCTGCAATTTTATTAATGCTTTTTCTTTTAGACCATACCAATTGGTTTCATATAAAGGATATAAAATTGAAAAAGCATTGCCGACTGAATTAAAATCAACAGAAAAACCAGGCACAGAGCTTTCTAATTCAAAATATTTTATTGAAGTATCTACAATTGATTATAACGTAAAGTTACTATATGATAATATCCATGAAATATTGGATGCTTCATCTAGCAATGATTTAGAAAGCATTAAATTCTTTCATTTGCTTGGTTATTCTCTTAATGAGAAGAATGAGAAAGGTTGGAATCCATTAATTGTGGGTTGTTATAATGGAGCTATTGATGTTGTGAAATATTTGATTAATAATAATATTTGTGATATTAATGATACAAATAATAATGGAACATCTGTTTTAATGTACGCAATGACTTATGCCTCTAAATCCAGTGATATGTCGATCATGCAATTTTTGATTGAAAAGGGAGCCAATATTTACCATAAAGATTATTTTGGCAAGCAAATCAAGGAATACGCTATTGAATACGGAAATAATTTTGTAATTGATTATTTAAATAATTTATAATGCACGTACCCTTTCTTAATTTTTCTCCCATGCATTCAGCAATAAGAGCTGAAATGCAAGAAGCATTTAGTCGTGTTTACGATAGCAATTGGTTTGTGTTAGGTAAAGAAGTAGAATTATTTGAATCAGCTTATGCTGAGTTTAATAATACGAAATTTGCTGTAGGAATGAGCAATGGTTTAGATGCTTTGCATTTATCATTAAAAGCTTGTGGAATAGGTGAAGGGGATGAAGTAATTGTGCCTTCAAATACATATATTGCTACAGTTTTAGCAGTTTCTTATGTAGGAGCAACTCCGGTATTTGTTGAACCAAATATTGAAACATACAATATTGACCCCAGTCTTATTGAGAAGGTTATAACTAGTAAGACCAAAGCCATAATGCCTGTGCATCTTTATGGTCAAGCATGTGAAATGCAGGCCATCATGGATATTGCTCAAAAACACAAACTCTTTGTTATAGAAGATAATGCACAATCACAGGGAGCTGTTTTTAATGGTAAGTTGACAGGTTCTTGGGGAGACTGTAACGCAACAAGTTTTTATCCGGGCAAAAACTTAGGAGCTCTGGGAGATGCCGGAGCAATTACTACGAATTCAGATGAGCTTGCTCAAAAAGTAAAAGTGTTTCGTAATTATGGGTCACAAAAGAAGTATTATAACGAGGTTATCGGGCATAATATGCGACTTGATGAACTTCAAGCAGCACTATTAAGTGTTAAGCTAAAAAAATTGCCTGAATGGACAAAACAAAGGCAAACAATTGCTTCTTGGTACGGTGATGCTTTGAAAGGAATCGACGGACTTGTTTTACCAAAAATTACCGAAGGAGCTTCTCATGTATATCACTTATATGTGATTAGAACGGAAAGACGAGATCTATTACAAAAATATTTGAACAATAAAGGTATTGGCACTTTGATTCATTATCCAATACCACCTCATTTACAAGAAGCTTATCAAAACCTAGGTTACCAAAAAGGCGATTTCCCAATTGCCGAAGAGATTGCCGAGACAGCTTTAAGCTTGCCTTTGTGGCCAGGGATGGAGCAGCACCACGTTGATGTTATTGTTCAAGCTATTAAAGAATTTTTCTAAATAAATCACAAAGTATACTATTTTGACTCCAAAAATTTCTGTTATTTTAGTCTGTTATAAGCAAGAAAAAGAAATAGGAAGAGCTATTGAATCTGTTATTTCTCAAAAGGAGTATTTACATGAGCTTTATATATCTGATGATTGTTCACCGGATAATACCTGGCAAATAATTCAAGAATATGCTGCAAAGTATCCTGATAAAATAAAACCATTTAGGCACGCTGTTAATCAAGGAGTCTATGAAAATTTTCAAAGTACGTATGAAGCGGTTAGTGGTGATATAATGTTTTTTCTTTCAGGGGATGACACTTTAGGAAACTCTTTACTGAAAGAGGTTTATATATTTTTACAAAATTCTACATTCAACTTAACTAAAGATAAATTTTGCATTTTAACAGATTATAAAGTTGTTTTAAATGATGGCAAAGAAGTAATTAACAGTAATAACGCCCTTGTTACTAAACACAAAAATCATTTCGCCTTAAAGTATCGAGGTATAATAAATAACAGAGCCTTAGGTGAAAGTAGAGCAGTTTTCAATGAAAGAAAAAATACATACATAGGTAGGGATAAAAATTCTAAGATTCCAACATCATTACAAGAAGGTTTTTTTGATATTTTACCGTTTTATGAAGCTAAAAAAATACATTATATTAGTGTGGTTGGAAATGTTTACTATGCTGGTATTGGTGTTTCTTCTAGGTTTACAAAACATAAGAATGAATATCTTATAGGCTTAATTGAGTATTGCGAACGAAGCCCGGAGTATTTTCCAAATATTGATAAATATGATCTGAATTGGTTAAAATTTCATAAGGCAAAAAGTAACTATTTATTAAAACCAAGTTTTCTTAAATACATTTCTTACTGGCGTTATTTTGTTCTTTTATCATTTGATCCATTGCGAAAATATTTTTTAATAAAAGAACTCAAATCCATGATAAAAAATTTTTCATTAATCACTTCAAATAATTAAAACATGAAAGTAGTTATTTTATGCGGGGGCATGGGAACACGTTTGCGCGAAGAAACGGAGTATAAACCCAAGCCCATGGTTGAAATTGGTGGCAAGCCTATTCTTTGGCATATTATGAAACATTATGCCCATTATGGTTATAAAGAATTTGTTTTGGCTTTGGGCTACAAGGGAGATTATATCAAAGATTATTTTTTAAATTTCTACAAGTATAATTCTGATTTTACCGTAGATTTAACCAATAATGGCGATGTAGAAATACACAATTCCCAGATTACTGAGGACTGGAAAGTTACTCTAGTTGATACAGGTCTCCATAGCATGACAGGTTTTAGAACAAAATTGTGTGGTAAGTACATCACGGAAGATAATTTTATGCTAACCTATGGTGATGCTGTTGCTAATGTTGACATTGCTGCTCTTGTTGATTTTCATAAACAACAAAACACTATTGGAACTGTCACTGGGGTGTTTCCACCTTCTCGATTTGGTGACTTAGTGATTGACGGCAATAAAGTTTCTCAGTTTAAACAACAATTAAAAGACGTTGAAAACCAAGCACCAATTAATGGCGGCTATTTTGTTTTTAAAAGAGAATTCTTAGATTTGATTCCAAATGATGCGTCTATAAATTTAGAAAATGAGCCTATTGATGCAATTGTAAATCAAAATCAATTATCTGTTTATCGTCACAAAGAATTCTGGCAATGTATGGATACCTACAGAGATAATCAAATGCTAGAAAAGATGTGGAATACCAACCCTGTTTGGAAGCTTTGGAAATAATATGATTGATCCACATTTCTTTAAAGATAAGCGTATCCTTGTAACTGGGCATACCGGTTTCAAAGGTGGTTGGCTTAGTATTTGGCTTCAAATGATGGGAGCTAAGGTAACGGGATTTTCTTTAGACCCAAAAGATCAAGACGGGATTTTCAACGTTTCGGGGATTAAAGATTTAATCAATGACGTAAGGGGCGACATTAGGGACTTTGATATATTGAATCAAGCATTTCAAGAAGCAAAGCCTGAAATTGTGTTTCACCTGGCTGCCCAAGCACTCGTTATTGATAGTTACAATAATCCTCTTGAAACTTTTGAGACCAATGTTCAAGGAACGGCTAACGTTTTAGAAGCCATAAGACAATGTGACTCTGTAAAGTCTGCGGTAATTATTACTACAGACAAATGCTATGAAAACCAAGAATGGGTTTATGGCTATAGAGAAACAGACCCGATGGGCGGGCACGACCCTTATAGCGCAAGTAAAGGTGCCGCTGAGTTAGTAATTAGCTCATATCAAAGATCTTTCTTTAATCAGCCGGATTCTCCTGGCATTGCATCAGCTAGAGCAGGTAATGTAATTGGAGGTGGTGACTGGTCAAATAATCGTTTGGTTCCAGATATTTTTAGAGCGCTAAAATCAAATGAAGTTGTAAACGTAAGGAATCCAAATGCCACTAGACCTTGGCAACATGTGTTAGAACCTTTGGGGGCTTATTTACTTTTATCTCAAAAACTGTATTTTGATAAGAAACAGTTTAGTTCGGCATGGAATATTGGCCCATTTTCACAAGATGTATATACTGTAAAACAGGTAATTGAAGAGATACTGAAAAATACCAAAAAAGGAGATTGGGTTGATACTTCAAACCCTAAGCAGCTTCATGAGGCGAACTTATTGATGCTTGATATAAGTAAAGCATTTAAATTTTTGGGATGGCGTCCAGCTTTAGATTTTACATCTACTGTGCGTATGACTTCAGATTGGTATATGATGAACGAAGATGCAGATGTATTGTTATTTTCTAAAAATCAGATTAACGAATATCTTAAATTATGGAATTTGTTGAAAGTAGATTAAAGGGTGTTTATTTTGTGAAATTAAAACCTTTTGAGGATGAAAGAGGTTTTTTTATGAGAACCTATGATGATAACTTATTTGAGCAAATGAATATTCATAAAGTTTGGCGTCAGGAAAATCATAGCCGATCAAATCAAAAGGGAATTTTACGCGGACTTCATTTCCAATTACCACCTTATTCTGAAACAAAACTAGTTAGATGTATTCATGGTGAAGTATTAGATGTTTTCGTAGATTTAAGAGATGGGTCGCCAACCTTTGGGCAGTATGATAGTGTTCTACTGAGTGCCGAAAATAAGACTCAAGTTTTAATACCTAGAGGTTTTGCTCATGGATTTCTAACTTTATCCGATGTTTCTGAAGTTGTTTATAAGGTTGATAACTACTATAACAAGGATAATGAGCGTGGTTTAATTTGGAATGATAAAGACTTAGGAATTAATTGGCCTATTTCAAACCCTATGCTTTCTGAAAAGGATAAATTGAACCTTACTTTTCAGGAATTTAAAAGTACATTAAACTCAATTAAGGTTTAACCCCAATAAACAAAATAAAAATGAACATTAGATTATTTAAGCCAAGTTTTGGTGATGAAGAACTTCAAGCAGTAAAGGAAGCATTCGATAGATCTTGGGTCGGATTAGGTCCAAAGGTAAGTGAGTTTGAGGAAAAGTGGGCAGAATTTACCGGTGCTAAATTAGCCATTGGTGTTAACTCTGCAACGGCAGCTCTTCATTTAGCACTTGCGGCATTTAAATTTCCTGAAGGTAAAAAAGTTTTAGTGCCCTCACAAACTTTCTCGGCAACTGCATCTGCAGTTTTATATAACCGACTTATTCCGGTTTTTGTTGATTCTGATCCTATTACTCTTGGTATTTGTTTAGAGGATTTGGAGAAGAAATATGACAAGGATTGTGTTGCTGTTATGCCCGTACATTATGCTGGCCATCCCGTTCCAATGGAAAAGTTAATTCCTTGGGCAAAGGAGCGAGGTCTGCGAGTGATTGAAGATTGTGCACATACTGCAGGTGGTTTTTACCAAGGCAGAATGCTTGGTACCTGGGGTGATATTGGCTGTTACTCCTTTGAGGAGAAAAAGCTTATGACTACTGGAGATGGGGGAATGATGGTTACCAATGACCCGGATTTATTTAAGGATGTTAAGGCAATGCGTTGGGTAGGAATAGATAAAGACAATTGGAAAACAGCTCAGGCCTACTTAGATGCGAATCATGATGCACTTCATTGGTTTTATGAACTTAATGTTTTAGGCTACAAGTATAACATGAACGATTTAGCAGCCTCTATTGGTTTAGCTCAATTTAAAAAGTTACCGGATTTTAATAAAAAGCGCTCACAAATTATTAGAAGATATATGGATGGATTGGTTGGCATAGATGGGGTTAAGCCATTTTTGCCATTTGAACCAGAAAACTATCCTTATCAAATGTTTGGTGTAAGAGCTGAAAGAAGAAATGATTTAATTGTTTATTTAAAATCTAAAGGTATCGCTACTGGATGTCATTATACACCTTTAAGCAGTCAACCCTTGTTCAAACCTTATGCTTATGGCTGCGAGTATATCGAGAAAGAAGCCGATAAGCTTATTACACTTCCATTACATGTTGATTTGACAAATGAGGAAGTTGATTATGTAATTGACAACATAAAAGCGTTTTCTTAGTGAGATTAAAGTTTGGAATAAGACGGCGGTTAAATAATTTTGCGAATATTTATAGCCGTCTTTTCTTTAAATTATATTATCTTTTATTTGGTTTTGAGCGTTCTCTTTTGCTACTGCCAAGATATAATAAGCATAGTCAATTATTAGTTCTTAAAGATTTTGGAGCTTCAATTGGAAACAATTGTGATATTGAAACTGGCCTAATTTTTCATAATTGCCAAGACTTTAGAAACTTAATCATTGGAAACAACTGTCATATTGGCAAAAACTGTTTTTTTGATTTAAGAGACAAGGTTATTATTGAGGATAACGTAGTTGTTTCTATGCAATGCACATTTATCACGCATCAAGATCTTACAAAATCAGATTTGTCAAAAAAATATCCTGCTAGCAGCTCCCCTATATTTATAAAGAGGAATGCATACATTGGAGTAAACACAACGATTCTTCAAAATACTGTGATAGAGGATAATTGTATTATTGCAGCAGGGTCTTTAGTGATAAAATCTACAGAGAATAATTCTATTTTTGCAGGTGTTCCAGCAAGGAAAATAAAGGAAATAATACTTGAAATATGAGTAGAGAAAGCTCAGTTCCATTAGTGTGCGTAATAACAATAAATTATAATCACGCATCTGATACCATTAATTGTGTAAAGTCAATAATTGATTCTTCTTATTCAAACTTCAAAGTTTTTGTTGTTGATAATGGATCTAGAGAGGAAGATTACCGGAATTTAGCCTCTGGTTTGGAAACGTATTCACAATTAGAAATATTACGGATTGAAAAAAATGTAGGTTATGTAGGAGGAGTTAACCATGGATTGAAACTTGCTTCAGAATTACGACCTAAGTATTTTATTGTCATGAATAATGACACGATCATTGATAAAGAGGCTATTTCTGAATTGGTGAAAACAGGGGAAAAATATAATGGTGAAGCAATTGTTTCAGGCAAAGTTTATAATATGGACGAACCTGATACGCTCCAGTATATAGGACAATGGACTAAGAATGAAACTATGATAGAATATAGTCCTTATGTGTTAAATTCTAGGGAAAAGGATATTGGTCAGTTTGAGGATGAAATGGAGCTTGGTATGACTGACGATATTTTCTGGCTTCTTCCTTATAAGATTTTTAAAAAAGTTGGATATTATTCAACTGATTTTTTCTTATATGGAGAACAAAATGATTATGTGTTAAGAACCAAGAAAGCAGGATTTAAAATTATTTATACACCAAATTCAAAGATTTGGCATTTTGAGCATTTGACAACAAAGTCAGATCATTCAAACGAATTGCAATTAAACAAGCATATAGAATATTGGATGAACTATGCCTATCTTATATTAATTTTCAGGAATTCTAGGTTTCCTATTTTTTTGTTTATTTATTTACGTTTATTTTTTAAAATGATTTATCAATATATTAAAAGTTATTTTTCTGGAAATAGTTTGAAAATAAACAAAATTAAAATTTGGTTTACTTCAAATTATTATTTTTTGATTTGGTTATTTGGTAAGAGAGGAATTAATAGGGGGTTTAATCCTTATTTAAAGGCATAAGTTATGTGTGGAATTTTTGGTTTAGTTGGAAAAAATTACAGTAATGTTTCTGATATATTTATACGTGACCTCCACCATAGGGGACCAGACAATAGTGACTACATTTTGTATGATAACAAGAATTTATTGCTAGGTCAAAATCGATTAGCAATTATCGATTTATCAATCAGTGCTAATCAACCCATGGTATCAAATTGTGAAAAGTATACTATAGTCTTTAATGGTGAAATATATAATTACAAAGAGATTCAAACAGAGTTAAAAGGTAAAGGTTATATTTTTAATACTAATTCAGATACGGAAGTTGTATTGAATAGTTATATAGAATGGGGTAAGCATTGTCTAAATAGATTTAGAGGGATGTTTGCTTTTTGTGTATATAGTCAAAGTGAAAATCTATTATTTTTAGCAAGAGATCGTTTTGGGATTAAACCATTGATTTATACTAAAACAAATGATAATTTTATTTTTTCTTCTGAATTAAAACCAATTCTTAACTCTGGTTTGATTAATAAAAAGTTGAATTATGTTGCTTTAGGAGATTACTTCCGCTATGGTTCTGTAAAACAGCCGTATA
>JBHYFA010000062.1:6377-16477 GCA_051859825.1 Schleiferiaceae bacterium | reverse complement strand
GAGGACGGGAGTTGAACCCGTGACCTCAGGGTTATGAATCCTGCGCTCTAACCATCTGAGCTACCTCGCCAAAAGGGGCTGCAAATATAATCACACCGCTATTTTTGCAAACGGAAGATTTAACTTTTTTCTAGCTCCATAAAACTATCGCAATGTATTGATAGACAAACGAAAAATAATGTCCATGCGAAAATTTTATTTTTTGCTAATTAAAAATGTTGACTATATTGCGCTCTCAATTTTCGAATAGCACAATTTAGATATGGACAAAGTAAAGTATGAACTCGAGTTTCCCGTAAAGGCATCACCCGCGATGCTATACAATTTTTTTTCTACCCCAAGTGGTCTGGCAGATTGGTTTGCCGATAACGTAAATTCTCGCGGAGAGATGTTTACCTTTTTCTGGGGAGATAGCGAAGAATCAGCCAAGCTTATAAGTAAGAAAAAGGGTAAATTCGTTCGCTTTAGATGGGAAGAAGATGTGGAAGAAGGAAATGAATATTACTTTGAGTTTAATATTGTTGTTGATGATTTGACCAAAGATGTCTCCATTATGATTACTGATTTTTCAGATGAAGATGAACTTGAAGAAAACAAAATCCTCTGGGACAGTCAGATTAGCCGACTATTGCATCATATTGGTTCGTAAAAGTTAGCCTTCTTCAAATAAGCGTTGTAATCGCTTCCTAAGATTTTCAATGGAAATATCTTCCTCTACAAAATCATCGTAAGCTAGGAAGAGTTTACCCGTTTCCTCACTAACAACCACAGCCACGGCATCCGTGCGCTCCACTAGACCTATTGCTGCGCGATGACGCAAACCTTTTCTACCCGATAGCACCTTAGAATCACTTACTGGCAAAATTGCACTGGCCGATAAAATGCGATTTTTACGAATAATTACCGCCCCATCGTGGAGAGGACTTTGGGGTTGAAAAATAGACTCCAATAACCGCGCATTGATTTGTGCATCCATAAGCACCCCGCTTTCTGCGTAATACGTCAGTGAGCTTTTTCTTGCGAAGACCAGTATTGCTCCAATTCTTGCACTCATCATATTTTCGAGTGCCGTAATGGCGGGCTCGAAATTCAGTTCATTATCCTGCGTGCGCTTCTTGTTTTTGAACCAACCCTTTAATGCCAAACTACGTAATCCTATCTCTATTGAAGCAAATCGCAAGAAAAGTTTACGTAGTTCCGGTTGAAAAGCAATGAGCAAAGCAATTATTGACAATTGTAATCCCCACGAAAGTAAATCACCCAAAAGTCGGAAATGAAAATAATCAAGAAGCTCCGACAGTAAGAAAAGGGCAATAATGAGTAAATAGAGATTGACAAGAACTGTTCTACGGACGAAAAAGAAAATCAACGACAGCAGAGCCACAACCAACAAAATATCCAAAAGTGTAATAATATCAAACATGTAGGTTGAGCATTTGGTGAACCTTTACGACTTGAACTGCAGGAGCTACATCGTGCACGCGAAGAATTTTCGCCCCTTGTCCTAACACAAAAGCATGCAAGGCGTCCGTCCCGGGCAATACTTCTTCGGGCTTCAAAGATAAGCTTTTGTAAAGAATTGATTTTCGCGAAATGCCAATCAGCATTGGTCGAGCAAACAAACGATTAAAATCTCCTATGTGCCTAAGCAGTTCAAAGCCTTGCTCGTGGGTCTTAGCGAAGCCTATTCCCGGATCAAGAATCACATCTGTAGCTCCCGCTTCCGTGAGAGCAAAAACACGCTCGTGAAAAAAGCGAACCACCTCGTCGAACACATTATCATATTGGGTTTGTGTTTGCATCGTTTGCGCATCACCCCTACTGTGCATCAAAACGTAAGGTACGCGTGCCTCACCGATAAGGGCAAACATATCCGAGTCGCATCTTCCTCCCTGCACATCATTAATCATGTCGGCTCCAGCAGCCAAAGCCTTACGGGCTACCTCCGCGTGAAAGCTGTCGATTGAAATAGGAATATCGGGGAAAGTTTCTCTAATGGTTTCCAATGAAGGCTGCAATCGTTCCCACTCTTGCTTATCACTGAGAATTTCCGCACCCGGCCGAGTTGATTGGGCACCCAAATCGAGAATATCAGCGCCCTCCTCAATCATTTTTTTGGCTTTCGCGCACGCATCCTGAGCGCTATTTACTCTGCTCCCAGCAAAAAACGAATCAGGGGTAATATTTATGATTCCCATTACTTTGGGAACAGACAAATCCATTAGTTTCGATCGCAGGCGAATGAGGTTTTGCAAAGCAATTAGTTTCTTGCAAATATCTTAAAAAAGAATGTAAAATTTGCAAGGACTCCAATTTTTCCAAATAAGCACTCTTCCACACTTATATTTGTCGTACGTTTTTAGTATGCCGTTGTTATTAATGACGAAACACATTATTCTTGCAAATAGGTTGTAATTAACACATGATGTTCTGAAAAAAATGAAAGCAATCATTACCCAAATTTCCCGGATACTCGTCGGAGGTCTGTTTATTTTCTCAGGCTTAATAAAACTCAATGACCCCATGGGTATGGCCTTTAAGCTCGAGGATTATTTCGCACCGGATGTACTCAATCTGGGATTTTTACTACCCTTTACCCTAGCCCTCGCACTTATTGTGGTAATTGCGGAAGTCATTCTAGGCGTAGGATTATTGATGGGATGGAAAACCAAACTGACCATCCGATTACTAATGGCTCTCATTGTGTTTTTCACCTTCCTCACTTTCTACTCAGCTTATTTCAATAAAGTTACCGATTGCGGCTGTTTTGGTGATGCTATTCCACTCACCCCGTGGCAATCCTTTTCCAAAGACATCATTCTTCTGATTCTCATACTGTGGATTTGGAAATTTGAAGATTTTATCAAACCTCTCTCCTCTCCCGCCATCACCAATATGGTCGTTTCCCTCGCCCTGCTTTTCTGCTCGTGGATGGGCTGGCACGTATTACGCCATTTACCCTTTAAAGATTTCCGTCCATACGCCATTGGCAAAAACATTTCCGATGGCATGAAACCCGCAGAAGACCTCGGACTTGAACCGCCTAAATACCTCACCTTTTACATTATGACAAATGAAAATACCGGCGAGGAAATCACGGTTGATTCCGACACCTACGTAAAAGAGCGCTGGTGGGAAAAAAGTGAGTGGAGCATTGATGGTGACCGCACCACGACCAAGCAAATTTCCAAAGGCTATGAACCACCTATCCACGATTTTGATTTGATTCTCGATGGAGAAGACATCACCGAAGAGGTTCTCTCCATGGATAGAGTGATTTTGGTTGTGTGTTATGATTTGCGTAAGAGTATCGCTCGTTTGCATCCACTGGTAAATGATTTTGTTAACGAGGCCGAAGCTCTGGGCATCCCCACAGTTGGTCTCACCGCCACCGACCCGGCTACGGTTGAAGAATTGCGTCATGAGTGGCAAATGCCCTATCCCTTCGCAGCTGCCGATCAAACAACCTTAAAAACCATTATCCGTGCAAATCCCGGGGTGGTAGTGCTTAACAAAGGAACAGTGGTAGCAAAATGGAATCCGCGCGACCTTCCCAATGCCAAATCTTTCTTTGCAAATTAACATTGAATGAGGTCATTTGCGTACGTAGCTATTGTACTTTGGGGCGTGGTGAGCTTGGTATTTTTCCTCTTTACCGTAATGCCTGGCGACCCTGCCAGAATGATGCTCGACCAACGCGAAGATTCTCAGGTGTTGGAATCCATACGAGCGAAGTACGGCCTCAACCTCCCGCTGAGTCAGCAGTACATGTGGTACCTCAACGACCTTTCTCCCCTGGCCTACCATCATAAGTCAGACAGGCACGTTTCGGATCTTTCTGCCCGCACGGTAATCGTTCATTTTCATCAAAACGATAGCGGTGCTTGGGTGCTAAAATGGCCGTATTTACGCACCAGTTTTCAGCTGCAAGACCAACCCGTTCACCGAATCATTGGCAAAGTCCTGCCCAACACCATAGTGCTCGCCCTCGCCTCCATGCTCATTGCCATGCTGGCGGGAATATTCCTCGGAGTTATTGCCGCCATAAAAGCTGGCTCTTGGGGCGATCAACTCATAGCGGTGCTTTCCACCTTGGGGATGTCGGTTCCTTCTTTTCTCTCCGCCATCATCATTGCCTACATCTTCGGATTTATTTTGTCTAACTACACCGGACTCTCGATGTCGGGATCGCTTTTTGTTTGGGATGACTTCGGCGAGTCGCGCCACCTTGCCCTACGCAATCTCATTTTGCCGGCCATCACCTTGGGCATTCGTCCGTTGGCCGTGATTACCCAACTTACGCGTTCGAGCATGCTGGAAGTCCTCGACCAAGATTATATGCGTACTGCACGGGCAAAGGGACTTAACCTCCGCCAGCAGATTTGGCGTCATGCTCTTCCCAATGCACTCAATCCGGTTATCACCTCCGCATCGGGCTGGCTGGCCTCCATGCTTGCCGGGGCGGTATTTGTGGAATACATCTTTGGCTGGAATGGTTTAGGCAAACTCATCGTAGATGCCCTCAACACCCTCGACCTCCCCGTTATAATGGGCTGTGTTTTGGTCGTAGCCATATTCTTTACCTGCATTAATTTCGCCGTGGACAAAATCCACCAATGGATGGACCCACGTATTCAATAAATCTTTCAAAATAATTACAATGAACCCCAACCGAACCCCACTTATTGCCGGAAACTGGAAAATGAATTTGCCCGAATCACTATCTGTTTACCTTAGTGAAATCATTGATAACCAAAGAGAAGGTGTGGAAATGGCGATTTGCGTTCCCTACACGCACATCGAACTTTGCGCCGACGCCCTATTGGAAACCAACATTGCAGTAGGCGCACAAAACATTCACCACGAAGCCAATGGCGCTTTCACCGGCGAAGTTTCCGGTCGCATTTTGGCCGACGTTGGAACAAATTACGTCATCATTGGTCATAGCGAGCGCCGTGAGTACCAAGGAGAAAGCAATGAAGTACTCACCCCCAAACTCGAAGCCGCTTTGGAAAATAATATCTGCGCCATTTTCTGCGTAGGTGAAAAGCTCGATCAAAGAAAAGCCGGAAAGCACTTAGAAGTGGTGGCCGAACAACTCCGCGCCATTCCCTCCGACTACCCCAGCTTCAACCTCGTGATTGCCTACGAACCCGTTTGGGCCATTGGCACCGGGGAAACCGCTACTCCAGAGCAAGCAAATGAAGTTCACGCCTTCATCCGCCAACAATTGCGCGAAACTTTCGGCGACGTCGCAGCCGAGGAAATCCGCATTCTTTACGGCGGCTCCATGAAACCTTCCAACGCAAAATCACTGCTCGAACAGCCGGAAGTTGACGGCGGATTGATTGGTGGAGCATCATTAGTAGCGGCTGATTTCTTGAGTATTGCGGCTGCTTGTGGGTGAAAAAGAAGCATCGCTAATCATTGATTATTAACGATATATCTTTTTTTTTTGCTGCAAGTTTAAAAAAAAGAAAATGAGCATCAACACCGAAAGTCACACACCCGATTGCTACCCGCAGAACAAAAGTAACGGAAGGATGAAAAGAAAAAATTATCATTGCAACCAACGATATTTGCAGTATGATAGCAGTAATAACAGGTGACATTGTCGCATCAAGAAAGTTGGTCAATCAAGAAAAATGGTTGATGCCACTCCTGCTTTGTGCGTTGGGACACACTAAATTTCTATTTCATTACAACTAAAGCCATTTTAGTACGAGTATTTGCTTTGCAAAAAATGCTGTTTCATCACGAATGCACATAATGGTATTACCTTGAAGCTGCTTTACATTTTTAGAACCACGAAAGGCACGAAATGTCCATGTAGTAGCCTTCACAAGCTCCAATGAAAATTGACAAGGACATTCCATATGACCTTTAAAAAACAAATAATTAACATATGAAATACACGAAAGTGTTGCTTCGCAACAGTTGGGGCGTAAATATGGAACTTTGAAGGGGTACGCAATCCATTTTTCGTGCTTTTCGAGTGTTTCGTGGTTCAGGAAAAATTAAGTTGTTACGCAAAGCGCACAGAGAAGCCTCAAAGTAGTAGATTATACGTTGCTAACCTTCGCAAGCCTTGCTCTCGAACTTTCTAGAGCAGCCACTTTGACTTTATGGACAGAATCTATTTACCCCCCAAACCCCCTAGCCTGCTCTCTCAATTTTCCCATTGGATAATCCTCAGGTTGGGTAAAGTATGCTAAAATGAGTTTGCTGAGCGCTTGGTGATTTTGCGTGGGGTAAAGCGGGAGGTGTCCGCCGGTGATTTCACGCATTACGGGGTGATCGTTCGCAATGACGGGAACATGAGCCAACATCGCCTCGGCTACAGCCATGCCGAAGGTGTCGCCTAGCGTGGCGTAAACAAATAAATCGCATTGAGACAAATACGAAGGGGCATCGTCGATAACGCCCGGAAAATGAACGCGCGCAAGGAGATTTTGCTCCACGCAAAAAGTATAGCATTTTTCGTAACTCGATGAATGGGGCGTATAACGATTGGTTATGCCTCCGATAAACACCACGTGAACATCCGGCAATTGCTGTAAAACTTCCGGCAACGCACGACAAATAGTGTATTGATCGCGGGTGTCATTGTAAAAATTCCCGATGCTCAAAATGAGTCTGGCCTCGGATGGAATACCCAGCATCTGACGAAGACTTTTCTCGTTTGGACGAAGGCGCCGGGGATGGACTCTGTTGTACTCAACTCGTATTTTTTCCATGAAATATCCCGCGTTGGCGAGGGCATCTTTCTGCGCCTGTGTAGGAGAAACACCTACATCCATACGCTTGGCTAAAAACCTCAAAACCGCATTGTCTTGACGGTTACTCACCATAGGGTGAACATGAAAATACTGGATGTATTTCACTCCCGTACCCTTAGTCGCAAGCCAAGCAGCTACTCCTTCTGAAGTGTGATGGGCATGAACCTCTTCCACCTTGTTGACTAACAAAAACCTCCTAAGCTTCAAGACCGCCAGAGGATCGAGATAAGGAAGCCGCTTGGGAATAAAAAGTGCGCCCAAAGCTTCAAACTCTTTTTGATATTCACCAGAGCCCATGCAAACCAAGCCTTCATCCCCATCATTTTCCCGTGAAAAACGCAGTCGATCCAAGAGCACGGTTTGGATGCCACCTACGTCTAAGTCTTTGATGAGATGGATGATTCGAGGCATTTGGACTATAAATATTGCTGGTATATATCTTCCAAACGTTTCAGAAATACAGATGGCAAATGATTCTGCGCGTACTGACGTCCCTTTTCCGCCAGAGTGTGTCGTTTTTCACTATCCATCAGGGAATCCATTGCTTGAGTAATCTCTTCAGGTGATTTTACACTCACGAGTAAGGCGTTTTCGTTGTGACGCAAAACCTCATTCATTCCCGGCACATCGGTAGCCACAACCGCCACACCAAAAAGCATGGCTTCAATATGTACCATGCCCATAGGCTCGAGGTGAGAAGGCATGAGCAAAATATCTAATTCGCTGTAAAACAAGG
Source organism: Schleiferiaceae bacterium (assembly GCA_051859825.1). Classification (GTDB taxonomy): domain Bacteria; phylum Bacteroidota; class Bacteroidia; order Flavobacteriales; family Schleiferiaceae; genus CSBr16-58. Next base: position 8,962 of record JBHYFA010000062.1, on the reverse strand, counting down.
TCATGTCTTGCACAAGCCCTAAGAAAGTAGCTTCCACGTTCGACGGTAATTTATCCAGGGCATTTTGCAACAGGAGCGACTCTTTTCCCGTGCCTGCAACGGTGAATCGGAATGATCGATTGGGGTGCATGATAGCAAAACGAGACACGGCCTCCACCGCATCGCGCCAGCCTTTATGTCGGGTAATTCGTCCGGCAAAACCTATGCGTAAAACCTCGTGGTCTCCTTCTACCCTTGGCTTTGATTCGACACCCACCGGATTGTACAAGACACTGATTTTTTGAGGATCAAAACCGGCCTTTTGAATCAGGGCATCGCGCACTGCCCCTGAACAGGGAATCACCAAATCAATCGATCGACGACTCAAGCGATAAACCGGAAGATTATTGGGAATTGCATCGAGAATATCACCTTGCTCTTGAAACACCAACTTTAATCCAAAAAAGCGCTGCTTCATCAACGCACCTAGAGTCTGGCTTTTAGGCAAATGACAGTGTAAAACATCTGGTTTTAGGGCAATTATTTTAGCGCGCAGAGCCCTGCGAGCTTGGGAGAAATCCCACTTCCAACCGGTATCAACCACCTCCACATTAGGGTGATTTACCTGAATCATCTCGCGAGTCCGACGCAAAACCAATAAATGGATATTGGGATTGCTGATTTGATTCTCCATAATCAACCGCACCACCTGCTGCGCCCCTCCCAACCACAAGGTATCGATTACGTGAAGTATGACTTTATTTTCCACAATGGGGTAATTTTTTAGCTAAACTATAAAACGCTTAATATCAACAATGTACTGATCGCAAATTCTATCCCAGGAAAATGAAACCATGAACTTCTGTCGTTGCACATTTCTGCTTTCTGCATTTGGTGGTGATGCTAATATTAAACGGACTTCACGGGCAAAATCGTATGCATCAAGGTCGCATAAGCTACCTAAACTACTCGCTTGCAAAACATCGGGATTGCCGCTCACATTGGTGGTGATAACGAATAAACCCGAAGACAAAGCTTCCAATACGCTTATCGACATACCTTCAAATTCACTGGGCGCAACCAGCACATCGTGGTTAGTATAACAATTAAGCATTTGCTCACGGTTTAAATGTCCGAGAAAATTAACATTTAAGGCTTCTTGTTCAACTTGTTTTTGCAAATCACCCAAAAGCACACCGTCGCCGGCAATACTCAGTACCACGGGCTCGTCTTTGAGTATTCGCATCATTTCCAGCAAAATATCCGGTCGTTTCTGCCTTACGAGGCGTCCAGCAAAAAGCAATCTGAGTGGTCGCCGATGCAAATTGCTTATTTCGCCCGACGCAATAAAGTCGTTACCATTGGCGATTCTTCGCACGGGGTGATTGGGCACAAACTTCTTGGCGTTTGCCTCCATCATTTCTGATTGCACCCACAGAACTTTTGATTTTCGAACGATATGCTTGATTACAGGAAAAAGACCCAAATGATACCACCACATTTGCTTGGGATAAAGCCAGGGTATATCGTGTCCGTGGGATATGATGCCGAAAGGGATATTTTGCCCCAAGGCTACAAATCCTCCCGGAATACTAAAATGCGCAATACAAAAATCGTAATTTGACGTATCGAGCTTAGTTAGAAAACGTCGAGCTTTAAACATCCAGTCGAGCTTTTCCCGCATTCCCGAACGGAAAACCTCAGGACGGTAGCTAGGCAATCGTATCACCCGCACGCCATCTTCCATTTCGTCCTCGTGCATTTGTCGAGAGGAAGCGGTAATCACGGTGATTTCGTGTCCGGCTTTGACAAAATACTTCGCTTGATTTTGCGCTATTACGCCAGCACCTCCGCCAATAGGTGGATATTCGTAGTTGAGAATAAGGAGGCGTAACGACATGATATGTTTAAGGTGGAAGGAGTCTTCAAAAGTAATTACGGGCAAACGAATAGAAACATTAAATTAATTATCTTCGCCACACCATGAAATAACACATCTACGAATGAAACCTACCTTTCTAAGCTCATATAAACCCATCGCGATTATTTTAATTCTTACCGCTTTGATTTTCTCCAAAGTGGGGGATTTCGACTTCCTCCTTTATGACGATAATCGATACGTTACCAACAACTTTGACATTCAAGATTTGAGTGTAGAGGGGATTAAAAAAATGATTTGGGAACCGCAATTCTCCGACGAATTGATTCCGCCGTTAACCACAATTAGCTTGGCGGTGAATTATACCATCGGGGGAAGTTCTCCGGCGGGTTACCACTACACCAATCTACTATTTCATCTTCTCAATACATTTTTGGTGTGGTTTCTTTTGGTAAAAATCAGTAAGCGCTATGATTTAGCCATTTTTGTGGCGGCCATTTTCGCTTTTCACCCGGTTATTGTTGAAGCGGTAGCTTGGGTAGCCGCACGAAAGGAGGTATTATATACGTTTTTCTATCTGCTAGCCACGTTATTTGCGATAGCTTTTTGGGAGAAAAAAAGCCTGCATTGGTACATATTAACTTTGGCGATGTTTTTCTTGGCTTATCATTCCAAATACGCCGCCGCTGCTTTTCCACTGTGGTATATAATCTTAGCCATTTTCTGG
>JBHYFA010000062.1:0-6367 GCA_051859825.1 Schleiferiaceae bacterium | reverse complement strand
AATCGACGCGATTTGGGGAAAATCGCCTTGGAATCTATTCCCCTTTTCGTTTTACCATTACGGAGTTTTTGGCTTTCCATTCAAGGTAGTAAAGCCTCGGATACCATTACCGAAAACATAGATATTTCCGCCGCAGCCACACAAATAGATGCTAGTGGGGAGCTTTACTACAATGCTTTAAGTCTGATACAGAAAATTATTCTTGGAGGGTATAGTTTGGTTAAGTACCTCAGCAATTTTCTTTTTCCTGTCCACCAGCAAATAATTTATCCTTATCCCGAAATAAATGCGGATGGTGGTTTTACCCCTTCGATATACCTTTTGAGTATCCTCGGTTGGCTTCTTTTTGGATTTGCGCTTTACGGGCTCTTTCGGGCTTGGCAAAAAAAGGATAATGTATTGATTTTTGGGCTGCTCATTTTTGGGGTACACGTTCTCTTACTCTTACACATTTTACCCATTGGAGGACGAGTAATCACCGCTGATCGCTACATGTATATACCCCACATTGGTTTGGCTATATTATTCTATTGGTTACTTCAGTCCTATCTCCCCAAGTTCAAATATCACCTGATGATTGGTTCCGTTGCCGCGTGTATGCTGCTCACCCATCTACGATTGCCCAACTGGGAAAACACCGAAACCGTGTTTAGTCACCTCTTGGAAAAAGACCCAGATTTTGCAACGGCGAGAGTGTTATTAGCTACCTATTATTATGATACCAACCGAAAAACCGAGGCTGAGGAAGAATTCATCAAATCCTTGGAAAAAGATCCCAACAATTTTGCAGCTCATATTAATGTAGCGGCCATTTACATTGAAAAGAACATTTTCGATAAGGCCGAGTTTCACCTCAAGCGGGCCTTGGAAATTGAATCCGGGCACGCTGGCACGTACTACAATCTCGCTTTGGTTTACCTAAAGCAGAATATATATCCCAAGGCATTGGAATATTTTACCAAAGGAGTGGAGTACAACGACTATGGGGGATTTCATCACCTATCGTATTACAACATCGCTTCAATACACCAGACGTACGGTAGATACCAACAAGCTATTGAAGCCTACGAACAGGCTGTGCAACGCAAGTCTGACTTCGATAAAGCCTATCATCGTTTGGCCATCGTTTACCATAAACTAAATCAAAACGAAAAGGCGATTGAAAATGCTAAAATGGCCATTAGAGTCAATCCAAACAACACCGATGCTCGCATGGATGTACTAAAACTTCTAGAAGAAACGGGCGATTTCAAAGGATTACTTTCACAGGCTGAAGTAGCTATCCAGCGCATGCCCAATGATGCACGTGGCTATTACTACCGAGGAATTGCACATTTTGGATTAAAGGCGTTTGCGGAGGCATGCAACGATTGGGCGACAGCTTCAAATATCCCAGAAGCAAAGGAGTTACTCAGAGTGCATTGTGATAGTTGAAAACCACTATCAATTTTTCACCCACTTCCTACTCTCCAACATTTGTCCTGAGGCATTAAACATTTGCAACAGATACAATCCTGCCTTTAGATTTTGTACATCAATAACCTCGGAACCTTGAGATTCTTTTTGCAATAAAATTTTGCCTTGCAGATCAACAATAACCATCTGCACTATATCTGATTGCTCGCCAATTTCCACAAACAATCTATCGTTTGCAGGATTCGGATAGACCTTCACATTCGACTCATCACCGAAAGTTTCAACGGAAACGGCAACGAAGTGGTCGCAGCTACTAAACCAATTTGGTGCAACAATATCAATATCATCATCTTTAAAACACCTGATGTAATAATGAAATGTATGCTGCGGCGGAACAATAAAGTCACATTCGTAAAACCTTAAAATACCAGCCGACCATAAGCTGCCCATATTTCGATATATTCTTGAGTTCGGATGATAATATCCGCCCCAAAAAATAGAGTCGATATCCCAATAGGGTATACTTACTCCATCAACCACTTCAATACCAGTACCTGTAACTACGTATCCTGGCTGCTGATTACAAGTAGAAAAAGGAACTTTTACTGAATCTTTAAAATAAACCGTATCTCCAACTACTGCATTAAAATCATAAAACAAAATACTATCTTGCATATCAAAATCGTATTGATACACCATTTCATTTATAGTTCGATAGAAAAAATTGCGGATTTCACCATCTCTCCAAACAACAAAATCATTTGAATCTGGACCCGTTTGAAGTATAGTACGCATTATTTGTTTCATCCATTGATACTCATTTCCATTAATAAGCGTATCCGCATGATAATAAACCTTTGAATAGCCATTACCGTCTCCAACAAAAAATCCTGAATATGAATAATGCCATTCCGCATTCTTACCAAAAGGTTGCTGGGCTTGCAAGAATGAAATGGGTAGAAGAAGAAAGAGTAATAAATGCTTCATAGGAGTAGATATTAGTAGTAATTCAATGTTAAATCCTAAAGTGAGACGGTAAATTTACAACATATTACTGATTTTCAATAGGCAATTAAAAGTTTGTCTGAAGACCAAGTGTAAAGTACCCTCCGGCAATTTTTGCCTGACTCCCAATCAAATCAGCAAACTGATTATATGCTATAGATATTCCTTGGCGGTTATTTTCAAAAAACATAAGTCCAACTGAAACCATCAGGCCGCCAGCATCAAAGGCTGCGGAATACTCGTTTTCACCTACGATAAGATTTCCATCTGAATTAAACGCGTAATACACTCCGAAATCAGCAAACAGTTTGAATGGCGCTTCATTAAAACCAAAAACATGCTCAAAATACCTCCGAAAGCTCAAGGGAACCTGATGTCTAAGGCCGCTAAAACGAGCCTCTTCGTTGTTGTAAGCAAACTGCAAACTTAGAATTTGGTTCTGAAGACCAGTCCGCAGGCTAAGGGAATGAGAAAATGAATAGCCAACTTCAAAATTGATGTTGATCATTCCTGTAAATAGACTGTACCCATTTTGATTGATTGGATTACCCTGAAAACTGTGGGCAGATGAATTACCTGTTCCGAAATGAATAGCGGTAAACAATCCGCGGCGTTCGTTAGAATCTGCTTTTTCTAAAATATTCAACTCGCTTGCAGACAAAGAAATTGTCCAAAAAAAGAGCACAAAGGAAAGTTTATACATTCGCATACATTGATTTTATTAGAATAACGCAACATTCTACATTTATTGCAGAAAAATAAACGATAATTCAGTCGGCAAACTGACTCAATTTATATTAATTCAGTCAATAAACTGACCCAATTTACATTTTTGATTTTACGCAGCAGAAAAAAAGCTAGAAAAAGTACCTCTAAACACTGACATTCAATAACCTAAAAAAATACTCGATTCAAAAACACAAATTCAGTCAGCAAACTGACTCAATTTACATTAATTCAGTCAATAAAGTGACTCAATTTACATTTTTTAGTATATTTGCAGCATGTTACAACGTCGAATATTTGAGATTTTAGAAAAAAACCGTGTAAAGCAAAAAGTTACACTCTTACTCGGTGCAAGGCGTGTTGGGAAAACTGCCTTACTCAGAAAACTCTTCCTCAAATACGAAAGTCAGGCATTGTGGTTAAATGCTGAGGATAATCTAACTGAAAGTCTATTGGAAGAAAGAAGTGTTGCCAACTACAAACGAATCATTGCTGACAAAAAATTACTCATAATCGACGAGGCACATTTTATTCCGGATATAGCTCGAAAAACGAAATTGATGATAGATAGTATTCAGCCACTGCATATCATTCTTACCGGATCATCTGCGTTTGATTTGGTTCAGAGCATAGCACCACTTGCGGGAAGAACCATTAGTATACAAATGCACCCTCTTGCACAGAGTGAATGGCAAAGCAAAGAAAATGCTATTCAAACAATGGAGAATCTTCCCGACCGCTTGATATACGGAAGCTATCCGGAATTATCGAGCATCGCTGATCTAAAAGAAAAATCATTTTATTTGAATGAATTAGTTAACACATATCTGCTTAAAGACATCTTAATCTTTGAACAAATCCGCAATGCTCAAGTAATGAAAGATTTACTAGTACTCATTGCCTATCAAATTGGAAGTGAAGTATCTATAACCGAACTGGGCAAACAGCTGGGAATAAGTAAAAATACCGTAGAACGCTACTTAGACCTCTTTGAGAAAGCCTTCATCATATTTCCGCTTAAGGGGTATGCCACAAATAATCTACGCAAGGAAGTCACCAAAAGCAAAAAGTATTACTTCTGGGATAATGGAATCCGTAATGCCCTCATAAACGACTTCTCGCCTATTAATACAAGACAAGATATCGGAGCTCTATGGGAGCAATATTTCCTTCAAGAACGCCGAAAGCATAAAGATTACAATCAAGAAATATATCAACACCATTTCTGGCGCACGTACGATCAGCAAGAAATAGATGTAATTGAAGTAGAAAATAAAAAGCTCAAAGCCTTTGAATGTAAATGGGGTAACAAAAAAACTAGAATCCCCAAGGCATTTAAGAAGACCTACACAACAGCAAATTATCAAGTGATTGACAGGAATAACTATCTTGATTGGATTACTAATACGTAATTTAGGCCACGAAGTAGCCATCTATAAAGTCCGAGAACGGGGCGTTATACTCATCTGACAAAAATCACTAAAACAACCGCACATAAGCGTGCCAAGAATGACAAAAAACACATGACAGACAAGTAAAAATATATTCTTATAAAATACAAACAAATGTTTGATTATATGGCTTTTAAGTAAAATTTAATGAAGAAATAATCGAAACATATTTACATAAAATCCAACTAAAGGACATTGCTTTAATACACAAAAAAGAAATCCTTTTCTTACGAAAAAGAAAAATTAAATGAGGTCGAGAAAGGGTAAAAATCTTAAAGATTACCAAATGAAAAATTACAAATTCCTATTAATCAAGCAATAAATGCATTTACAAAATTAATTTTTCCAAATTTTTTTCATCAAAAACCTTCTAATAAAACTTTTTCAATTTTCCAGAAAGTGGAATACCAATTGAAAATGTCAGGTGATTTAAAAATTAATTAACAACTAGAATTTCCATTCAATTTCAAGAAAATGGAGTTCTAAAAAAAACCGCTTAATCAAAATGAAAAAAATTTTCATTGCACTATCAATTATTAGCTCAGCTATTTGCGTTAATGGACAATCGCAAGATCACCGCTGGTCTGTAGGTTTAAACGGAGGTTTATCGGATTTTATTGGCGAGGCTAGTGGACACCAAGCCTTCACCTTTAGAGGTGCATTCCGTGGTCAAGTTGGAGCTAATGTATTTTACAATCTCAATAATTGGTTCAGCCTAGGTGCTGATTTCACCACAGGAAGAATGGGACACTATGCTACTTCAGAGCAAATGTTGGAAGGGTTATCCTCATTTAGAGCCGCTTCAAACCAAGGGCACTTAGCCTTAAGATTAAAGTTCAACAATGGAAGAATCCTCAGTGAAACTTCAAGAATTCAACCTTACCTAATGGGAGGTATAGGGTTGGTTAACTTCGGTGCGCACTCATCAAATGACGTTGAAGGTGTTCATTATCAAGGATTAACCACCCATACTTTCAATACTGGTTTAGGTGTTACGTATATGTTGACAGAAAGGTTTGGTTTGAACTATAACCTCAACTACGCAGTAACCGGAAGTGACAATATTGATATGAGAGAACATGGAAGAAACGACCAGTATATCATCCATACTATTGGGGTAAACTACTCTTTCCGTGCGAAAAAATCGGAAGACATTACCGAAAAGGTAACTGAAAGAATCGTAGAAGAGGTGAAACCTGTGGTTGCAGCAGTGGTTGACTCTGATGGTGACGGCGTGCCTGACCACCTAGATAAGTGTCCAAATACACCAAAAGGCGTAAAAGTAGATGAAGATGGATGTCCTATTATTGAAGACAAGGTAATTAGAGAAATCCAAACTATTGCTAAGGCCATTTTCTTCGAAACAAATTCAGACAAAATCTCTGACACTTGTTTTGCAAAGCTTGACCGCTTGGTAGGCATATTGAACTCACCTGAAGTGCCTAAAGAAACTATTTTGGATATTGAAGGACATACGGATAACACTGGGAACTTTGACTACAACGTTTCTCTATCTCAAAAAAGAGCTGATGCGGTAAAAGCGTATTTAGTATCAAAAGGGATAAGCGCGGAAAGATTGAAGTCTGAAGGTTTTGGACCTAAGAAGCCAAAAGCAGATAATTCAACCCGTGAAGGAAGAGAACAAAACAGAAGAGTTGAACTCATCCTACATTACTAGTGTGTAAATGACATCCATGACGGATATCACTTAGCATTTTTTCAGAAAAAAGGGGCGTGTGTAACTAGAAAATAACAATGTAGGTTTTTTG
>JBHYFA010000061.1:0-16979 GCA_051859825.1 Schleiferiaceae bacterium | reverse complement strand
GACCACACAACCTTTGCTGATTGGCAGTTGGCTAATAGCGCCGCATACGACCAAAATGGTTTAGAGTTTGACCCCAATTTTATCGGTGGAACTAATCCAGACTTTCTACGTCCCGGAGCGGGTGCTTTGAAAAATCTTGGTGCAAATGTTCAGTCTTTGGTGCCTGTTGATTACGATAGCGTTTCACGTCCCACCGATCCTGACCCCGGTGCTTACGAATTTACTCCATTGGCTTGTACGGGTGTAAGTGATTTAAGCTTGGATTCTTTATACCCCGGAGGTGCTATTATCAGTTGGAATAGTGATAGCCCTGAATGGCAGGTGGAATGGGATACTTGCGGCTTTGAACCCGGTTCAGGGATAGGCACTTTGCAAACAACCACCAATAATTCAGCCTTCCTTATGGATAGCTTGCAGATGGGCGTTTGCATTTGTGTTCATGTTCGTGAAATTTGTGCACAAGGGGGCTTTGGTCCTTGGTCTGCTGCTTTGGAAATCTGCGTTCCTATTGAGTACGATGCTGAATTAGTCTCCCTCGTTTCTCCTGAGTCTATGGAATGTGGCGATAGCACCATGAACGTAAAAGTAGAGATTCGAAATAATGGATTTTTCCCAATAACGAGTTTGCCAATTTCAGTTGATATTACAGGTGATATAAATCAAACATTTAATACGACCTACACCGGTAATTTATTGGAAGATGAAGTTGATACCGTAACCTTGGGAACTATTGATTCCTACTGGGGTGCGTATGTGAATGTTGTTGCAACGGTTGATTTGCCTAATGATCAATTAAGAGCTAATGATACACTTAGTATTGATAGCCTGCCTATTTTGTCATTTCAACCCAACGTTGTTACCGAAGAATTCTGCCCGGGCGAAGATTCAGTGCTTGTTGAAGTAATGCCATTTCCCAATATTGTGTATAACTGGTTTGATGCGCCTACAGCCGGTAACATCGTTCACACGGGAACGGAGCTGAATCTAAGCACAACTTCGCCACCATCCCTCTACGTAGCATTCAACGATATTGCCGATTCGTTGGAATCAACAGCTACGGGTAATACTTCTACAAGTAATGGTGGAAATATGTTTGATTTAGATATTTTCAATACTTTGAGTGTTACAGGATTCTCTGTTTACGGAACCACCACCACCTTTACCGATATTGATGTGTACTACAAAGTAGGTTCACTTCAGGGGCATGAAACCAATCCAGCATCTTGGATACTTCACGAAACGGTATCTAATGTTCAGCTCTTGGGAAGTGCTACTCCTGCTAAATTCAACTTGAGTAATCCTATACCTATGAATGCCGGGCAGGTTTACGGTATTTATCTACAACCCGTAACCGGAAGCTTCTCTTATGCATCTGGTGATCCTCTTGGTTCAAGTATTGGTTCTAATGCGGATATGGAAATTTTGGTGGGTATTACAAAAGCCGGGTCTTGGACTTCCTCACTTTCACCACGTTCTTGGAAAGGTAAAGTGCATTATGGTTCAGAGTCTTGTTCGGATATTCGTACGCCGGTAATACTGAGTCCAAATACCGACACCGTGCAAGCAGACTTCACTTGGACGACCATCAGTCACACCGTTTCATTTGAAAATACTAGCTTAAATGCAGATTCTGTTCACTGGGATTTTGCTGGTTTAGCCACGGCTACCGGCGATAGTGTAAGTTATCAGTTTCCACAAACCGACAGTTTTGAGGTATGCTTAATTGCTTATAGCAGCTGTGGTGCTGACACCTTATGTCAAATGGTTTGGGCGGAAAATATATCCGTTGAGAGTTTTGATAATCTTCTTTCACTAAGCATTTTCCCAAATCCTAATCAAGGAAGGTTTGAACTTAATTTTGAATTGGAAAATACCGAAGATATCTACATTGAGTTTTTGGATATGCGCGGAATGAAAGTACGTGGTGAACACCTAAAAAATCATTCTGGACACTTCCGAAAAGAGTATGATTTAGGAAATGTGGCTGCGGGTAGCTACGTATTGCGCTTGCATACTTCTGAAGGGATTATCAATCGTAGAGTCATCATTCAGTAATTGATGTCTGTCTGTAAGGTAGCTATCTAGGCCGCAAGCCTTGACCTCGAACTTTTTAGATTAGACATTTTGACTTTATGGACAAACTCTAATTCTAAAGGTAAATTTAAACAGAAAGAAAACGGTTGTCTTCGCGGACAGCCGTTTTTTTTCTTGGTTTAAAGTTTCACGCAAAGTCGTAAAGTATTATGAGTTTTGAGTTGGGTTTAGTTATGGGTTATGAATTATGAGTGTTTAGTGCATTATCGTTTGGTAGGTTAGGGATGTGCTAACGCGTGCATAGAGCATAGAGCAGAGGGTGGTTGCCCAGTGGTTGATACCTTTTCAAGGTAGATTTATCATGTTGTAGAGACGCACGGCAGTGCGTCTTTCTGCCTATTCGTCTCTATCCATTAGGATCATTTTCATTTTTTCACCTTTCTTTTTTTCACCGCGAAGACGCAAAGTTCGCAAAGCAGATTCTCTGCGTTCCTCTGCGCCTTCGCGGTGAAAAAAGACGCATTTAGCCCACACCAGCCCATCTGTGTCGCGAAGCGAACTGCGCGGCCGCAGGCCACCTGTGCTTGCGAAGCAAAACTGCGCGGCCGCAGGCCAACTGAGCGCGCGACAGCGCACCATGCTTCACTCACGAAGCCTCCACGCCCACGAAAGCCTTGAAAACCACCACCACGCCCACACAACCGACAACCGACGACCGACAACCGACCTCCCTCACAGCACTATCCATACAACCGATTCAACACTCCGGCAATTCTAATCCCGGCTTCCATCAGACGCTTTTCTACCGTGCCGAAGTGCTTGTAATTGTACTTATATCCCAATTGCTCTCCCGGGTAGTTGTAGATTTCCTCGCGGTACGACATGGATTCTACAGCCCATTCGCGCGGACCGCTGTTTTGCAAGGCTCGAATTTCTTGTCGAGTGGGTTTGTAAAGATTAGCAGCCAACTCGGTATAGCTCATTTTGTGACCGTCAATCATATCGCTGTCCCATACGCGATGCAGGTTGCTCGCCCGCCCAAACCATTTCACTCGTACGGAGTTTCCGCCCTTGTCATCGGCTCGGCCCACGTGTAGCGGCTGGTGAATATCACCTATTAAATGTATGAGCATTCGAATGACTTCGCGCTGGTTTTCAACCGGTAAGTTGGGGTTTTGCTCAATACTGTCAATCAACATTTCAATGGCCCAAATCACGTCGCCTTCGGGATTCTTTTCGGATGTTTCGTAGGTTCCTCCATCGGGAATACTTACGTAGTGCCACGGATTGAGATGACGCGTGCGTGGATCGGATTTAATATCGTCCATCCAAGTGGAAGCCACGGCTAAACTCTCCTGACCCATAATGTTTCTGATCTTCTTACGGGCTTTTCTCGTGAGATGTTGTTCGGCAATCTCGCCGGTAACGCGGTGGCCGGTAGCTCCCCACGCAAAGGTTTTTTCCGGAAGTAAAAAGCCGAAAACGAGGCACAAGGCCAAAAGATTAATTTTTGACATACTTTTTTTGTTGGATGTCGCAAAGGTATTCATCAGCGACAATGAATGTCTAAAAACGATGTGAGAGTTTTTGGTTTCTTAATGTACTTTTGGCCGTATGCTCATTCATCCGCGAAAACACATTTATTTATCGTTATTTGCTCCTGTCCTCTGGCTGGTGTTTGGCATTGGTTTTCTTCAAGCTCAAACCTATGACCTGCGAAATATTACCGCTTCTGACGGCTTGAAAGTCCCCCTGGTCAATAAGGTACACCAAGATGCATTGGGGAAACTCTGGTTGGCCACCATGGGTGATGGGCTCCTTTGGTGGAATGGAGAGTCCTTTACTCAACCCTATGCCGAGAACGAGTTGTCAAACAATTTTGTGATCGACCTGCAGGTGCGTAAGGATACGGTTTTTTTTCTAACGGAAGCTACCTTGGTGCGGTATGCCGGGCAATTTTACGAGGAATTTGATTTGCCCGATACCGATCGTTTTCGCAAACTTATACTCCATAATAACGATGTTTTTCTCCTCGGTCAAGCATCTGGTGTATATCGTTGGAAGGATAGTTTGGAGCTTATTCCCGCTCAAGATCTGCCAACTATGTTTTTCAATGACATGCTCATTACACCCAATGGCGACTTCCTTCTTTCCGGTAGTAAAGGTTTGTTTTTGCTCAATGAAAAAGGTGAACAGATTCGTGAAATTATTCACGAAGAAGCCGTAAGAAAGATTTTTTACGATGCCGAGCATGAGCAAATTTGGGCGGTAGCGGGTAATCGACTTTTAATTATTAAAGACCACGATGTGCGTGCGTTTCTTCAAGCCAGTGAAATTCGTGATTTTTTTGTTCGGGAAAATGAGGTTTGGGTAGGAACGAATGGCGATGGTTTGTGGTATGGAGGTGTTGATGGTCAAGGGAAGTGGATTACCAGCAAAAATGGACTGATGGACGATCGTATTCGCTCGATCACCACGGATGCTTTCTCGCGTACTTGGATTACCACTGCTTCGGGGGTGCAGTTTATGCCGAGTATTCATAATGTGCTTGATGATCAGCCGGGAAGTGAATTGTATCGTGGGCTTAAAGATTCTCGCGGAGATGTTTGGCTTAGTGGAGTAAATGGTTTATTTCGTCAAAGTAAAAGCAGTTGGCAGAAGGTTTATGATTTGCCCGTAGGTGTGGTTTTCGACATGGTGGAGGACGAGATGGGTAACATCTGCTTAGGTGGTGAATTTGGCTTTATGGTTTTTTCACCTCAGGGGGAGTTAAAATGCCATTGGAAAGACAATCTGCCCGACCCCTTCGTTACCTCTTTGCAAACCGATAATGGGAAAATTATTATCGGAACTGCTTCGGGGCTTTTTGCTTTTGAAAAAAGCTATTCCCAAGAACCAAAGGAAGAATTATTGCTTGGGGAGGGCGTCGCGGCAATGCAGGTTCATAAAAATCACTTGTACGTTCTCACCTACGCTCAGGGCATTGCCTACTTTGAAGATTTGGAGTTTAAGCACTTCATCGACACCTTCGATACGCTTTCGCACTTCGATCTGTTTATCAACGCATTTTACGTGGATTCGCAAGAGCGCTTGTGGATTGGTACGGATAATCAAGGTGCTTTGATGCGAGATAAAAATGGTTTCCAGCGCGTGTTTGACGACAATAAAGCGGTTTACTCTTGGTTTGAAAATGTCGATAAATCCATCGTTGCGGTTTTGGAAAGTGAATTGCGCGTCATCATCCCCGGGGGAGAAAATGAATTTCAAAATTGGACCTCGAGCTTTAACGTGGGACGACAGAATCGTACGTTTCCGTTTTTTGGTGACGAGTCGAAGCTTTTGTTTACCAGTACCAATGGATTGATGAGTTTGGCCAATCCTCTCAAGCGAACAACCATTTTTTCGGACAAATTATTCCCTAGTGTTTTGCGTATGGATCTGTATTTTGATACGCACACGCGCTGGGTAGAAAAGGCCAAATCCATCTATCCCTTTAGTGGTGTGCCCGAGCAATTGGTATTGCATCATCGGGAAAATTACCTGCGTTTTGCTCTTGGTGTGAAGGGATACGCGATGGCTTTAGAGGAGGTAGAGTTTCGCTATCGCATGCAACAGCTCGATCCCGCTTGGATTACAGCGGGTGTTCAACGCGAGGCAGTTTACACCAATATCAAGCCGGGCAGATACACCTTTGAACTAGAAGCACGCTTGCCGGGAGGTGAATGGCAGTCGGCGCCTTCCATTTTCATTGTGATTTCTGCCCCTTGGTATCGCACGTGGTGGTTTTACATTTTGGCTTCGGTGAGTGTGCTGAGTTTGGTGGTCTTTTTGGTTCGCTTCCGCAGCAAGCAAATCGAGGAGCGCACCCGTTTGGAAAAAGCGGTGTTGGAAAATGAGCGCAGTGCCATGCGTTCGCAAATTAATCCGCATTTTCTGTTCAATGCCTTGGAGTCTATAGGGAGTTTTGTGATGAAGAGCGACGTAAAATCCACCATGAAGTACCTCAATAGCTTCACTAAATTGATGCGTCTTACCCTTGAAGCAGGCGGCGATGGAGATCATCCAGTGGAAAGTGAAATTGCCCTTCTGCGCTCGTATGTTGAGTTGGAGCAGTTGCGCTTTAGTCATAAATTTGATGTGGAATTTGAAGTGGATGAGGAAATTGATTACGATTTATCCATTCCTCCTATGTTGGTGCAGGTTCACGTAGAAAATGCCATTTTGCATGGATTGCGTTATTTGGAAGAACGACAGGGTTTACTCCATATTCGTTTTAGAAAAACAGAAACGCGTTTGGTGGTAGAAATTGAAGATAATGGAGTAGGGCGCTCTTTCCATGCAGATAAGCCACAGCGAAAGGGACATCGGTCGATGGCTCTTGAAATCAATCGCAGACGCATGAAATTACTTTCTAAATCATTTGGCGACGAATTTTTGTTGAATGTTTCCGACCTTTACAACTCAGAAGGAAAGCCTTCGGGCACCAAAGTTACCATATCAATACCTCTTATTTATCTCAACGATCTATGATACAGGCACTGCTTATCGACGACGAGGCTCCCGCACGTGAGAGTCTGCGTAAAAAACTAGAATTATTTTGTCCGGAAGTTAGTATTATCGGTGAAGCCGCCAGTATTGCTGAGGCTACCTCCATTTTGGAGAATGAATGGCCACAACTCATATTTTTAGATATCGACCTTGGTACCACATCGGGTTTTGACTTATTAGAGCAGTTGCCTTCCTTGGCAGAAGATCAGATTTTGCCGGAAGTGATTTTTATTACCGCTCATGATGAATACGCCATTCGTGCCATCAAATTTTCCGCTCTCGATTACGTTTTGAAGCCCATTGATACGGAGGAGCTGGTGAAGGCAATTCGCAAGTTTCAGGATAAGCACGGGGCAGACTCTCCCGTGAGTAATTCGTACGATGTGCTATTGGAAAACCTCAAATCACTGAATAAGGGGCCAAAGCGGATAATGGTGCCGGCCGGCGACGGTATGCAGATTTTGAAAATCAGCGATATTGTTCGTTGTGAATCGAGCAGCAACTATACCTACTTTTTTCTCAACGATGGATCGAAGCTTATGGCATCGAAAACCCTAAAGGAGTTTGATGCTATGTTGACGCCCTATTCGTTTGAGCGCGTGCATAAATCCCATTTGGTGAATCTCGATTATGCAGTTAAATATATTCCTTCTGACGGGGGGTATATCATTCTCAGTGACGGCACCAATATTCCCGTGGCCAATCGCAAGAAGGAATCTTTAATGCGATTGTTTAAAGGAAAATAATCAAGCGGGTACTTAATGGCGTACCTTTGCCGCAAATTATTTTGTCATGCAGCATCGCGCCGGATTTGTGAATATTATTGGGAGGCCCAACGTGGGTAAATCTACCCTAATGAACGCCTTAATAGGGGAGAGGTTGAGTACGACTAATCCCAAGGCTCAAACTACGCGTCATCGTATTTTGGGTATTCTCAATGATGATGATTATCAAATTGTCTTTTCCGATACGCCCGGCATCATCAAGCCGGCCTACGCCATGCAAGAAACCATGATGGGTTTTGTGAACGAGGCTTTGGAAGATGCGGATATACTTTGCCTGATGGTCGAGTTGGGCAAGCCAAATCCGTTTGACGAAGCATTTTGCGAAAAGATAAATGGCGTGGATATGCCGCTTTTTCTTTTAATCAACAAAATT
Source organism: Schleiferiaceae bacterium (assembly GCA_051859825.1). GTDB lineage: Bacteria > Bacteroidota > Bacteroidia > Flavobacteriales > Schleiferiaceae > CSBr16-58. The sequence goes on along the minus strand of JBHYFA010000061.1, from coordinate 9,239 downwards.
GATTTAGGCAATCAGCAGATGCTGGAAGAGGCGCATGAGCAGTGGAAGTCTATTTTTCCTAAGGCGGAAATTTGGAATATCAGTGCCACAGCTAATTTTAACCTGATTGAACTGCGTCAGCGTTTCATCGAACTTTTACCGGAGAGTCCACCCTATTACGACAAAGAAATGCTTACCGACAAGAGTGAGCGTTTTTTCTGTGAGGAAATTGTGCGTGAGAAGATTTTGCGCTATTACGACAAAGAAATTCCTTATGCCGTTCAGGCCATTGTAGAAGAGTTTAAGGAGGAGGAAGAGATCATCCGTATTCGCATGACGATTTATGTGGAGCGCGATTCTCAGAAAAACATTATCATCGGTAAAGGAGGTGAAGGAATCAAGCGTGTGGCCAAAGCAGCTCGTTTGGAAATGGAAGCTTTCTTTGGAAAGAAGGTGTTTTTAGATACCTTCATTAAGGTGTCGAAGAACTGGCGGAGGGATGATTTGAAGCTGCGGCGTTTTGGGTATTAAATAAAAAAACCGGTCAATTTCTCGACCGGTTTTTTTAGTTTTAATTCGATTGTCTGTAAGGACGGAATCGTTTCTGTTTTGGTTTTTTAGGCGACTTTCTTCTTCTCAAGTCGCTCTGCATACCCAATCTGTCCATCGCACAGCGGAATCCGATATAGTCGGTAGATTGTTCTTGTTCGAGATATCTTCTGGTACCGGGGCTTACCCAGTGCTGACGATCTTTCCAGCTACCACCTTTGTACACGCGAACAGTATTTCCAATTAGGGTAGTTTCACCATGGTCGTACATGAGAACTTGATCTTCTTCAACTTCTGCATCGTAATATATACTACTTTCTTGGTCACCATCAATGAAATCACGGTAGTCAGATTGCTGATAATTACGACGGGTTAGGTTTTCTTCTTCGGTTACTTTACGCTTTGGTAATTGACCAGGAAGTCTAACAATCTTACCATCCTCATCGGTTTGGGGTTCCATCAACATTTCTAGCATTCCTGCACCTTGATAGTCTTGATCCCAAGTGTCAAACTCATTTCCACGGAAGGCACGGAAGTCGGTCATGTCTTCGTGATTGAGTGGGCGGTAAACGTCCATCACCCATTCAGCTACGTTACCATCCATATCGTAAAGACCGTAGGCATTTGGTGGGTAGAACATTACTTGCATGGTGATATCAGCTTGATCATTTAACCATCCACCAACACCCATGTTGTCACCACGACCTCTTTTGAAGTTTCCGAGCATATCACCTTGCTGGCGACCTTCTCCTTGGCGCATGGAGTTGGAGTTCCAAGTAAATTTGTTACCATCGGTTAGGCGCTCAAATTCACGATTTCCTATGTTACCGTAAGCGGCATATTCCCATTCAGCCTCTGTTGGGAGACGATATTTGGGAAGGAGGATTCCGTCTTCAATTCTTGCAGGACGGCCTTCTTTGCCGGCAAACTGTGAATTGTGACGAACGTCTTTTAGACCTTTTTTATTTTGCTGCGTATATTCTCCCTGCATGTAGAGATATACTTCTGAATTAAAGTGGTCGGCATCTTGCTGGTCAGGCATGTGGTTAAGAATACCTTGATCGATGAGGATTTGCTCGTTCACACGATCTGTTCTCCAAGATGCGTAGCGCATAGCCTGCACCCAACTTACTCCTACAACAGGGTAGAAGTTGTAGGCTGGGTGACGAAGATAGTTCTCAACATATACTTCGTTGTAAGCTAATTTATCTCTCCAAACAAGGGTATCTGGAAGAGCTCCAGTATAGATTTCTGGATAATATTCAATATCAAAAACTCTTTCCAACCAGTAAAGATATTCACGGTAGTCGAGATTTGTAACCTCACTCTCGTCCATGTAAAATGAAGATACGGTTACTTGGCGCGCGATGTTGTTCCAATCACGGTAAAAGTCTTCTTCAACACGACCCATGGTAAATGTACCACCTTCAATGAACACGAGGCCTGGTCCGGTTTGTTGACCCTTGTAATTCAGGTTTGCCATGAAACCACCGTTTTTACGATCGTTGATCTTCCAACCTGTGGTACTGGATTTATTACCACAAGAGGCGAAACCAAATGTAGCAATAAGCGCTGCGGCTATTAAGGTTTTGTTCATATCAAAAAACTTATATGATTATTAAAATCGTCGGCTAAGTTACAAACGTATAAATGTTTGCTCTAGTATAATTAGAACTTAGGACAATTGATTTTTTGCATTCTTTTCTTGGTAGTAGGACAAGGGAATTGGTAGTTCACGGATACTTCGTGTGCTCCACCAGCTCCGGCGGTAATTCTACTCACAGTGTAATCGTAGCTGTAGCCGAATCGCATCGGAAAGTCAGGTGGAGTAAAGCCTAAAAGCACAATTACCGCATCTGGGTTGATGCTTGCGTGGCGATAGGCCAATCCACCGGTTAGTACACTGTAGTTGAAGGAAACACCGGTAAACAAGTATTCGAAGTCTCCCTGACGCTGATACACGATGTTAGGGATGAACGAGGTTTTTTCTTCACCTACAAATCGAGCATTACCTAAAGGTATGGTTGCTCCCATGTGCACAGTGGTCTTGAATGGCAAGCGGCTTTCACGGAAGAACTGTTCGTCTGGTTGAGTCAAGTGATGACCTGCAACACCGAAATAGAATTTTTCAGAATAACCGATAAATCCTAAACTAAGATCAACGTGCATGTTTTGCTCTTGAGGAGGGCGGGTTTCTCCAGACTCTAATACGAAACCAAATTGTGGGTCAATTTGGTCAGGAAAAGTTAGAATGTCCCAATTGATTGCACGGTTACGAACCGTAGCTTGAAATCCTGCCAAAAGGAAGAATTTTCTAGATAGCTGTAAGTGATAACTGTAAATACCGCTAAACTCGGTAAGGTTAAGGGCTCCGTTACCAGCTTCATCGCGCAGGGCTAAGAAACCTAAACCTCCATTCATTTTCTCAAAATATTGGTCATAGCTGGCAGAATATGTTCTGTAAGCTCCCAATTGAGGGTACTGAATTCGCGAATTTAAGTTCAGCGACGGGCATTTACTCACACCGGCAAAGGCGGGATTTAAATAAAGTGGGTTAGCGTAATACTGTGAAAAGTGCGGGTCTTGTGCCTGAACCTTAGGCGATAACAATAGGGCAACCCCACACAGTAAAATAGCTTTATTCCATAGTCTTCGTGTCATTCGAGATGAATTTTTCAAGCCACAATGATACAAATAAATTTTAAACCCAAAATAATTTTTATTAGGGTCGGCATTAATAACGCAAATATAGTCTCAAAATTACATGTGGATAACACCAAGCGATTTTTTATTTCGTTTTTTTTATTCCTGCTAGTAGAAACCTAGCTTTACTTGACATCTTTATCTAAACGAAACATTCGATTGATGTAATAATAGACGTATCCTAGCAGAGTTGTTTTCTCAGTTATTAGGTGTTGAATATAAAATAGATAGAAAAATAAAAAGCAGGTGTAAAAAGTCCGGAAAAACACCTGCTGCAAGCCGAGATGAAGGAAAAACGACTGGGACTTTTTAAGCTTGTTCTACGGGCTTTTTGTACCCGAAAAGTTCTTTTTTCTTGATGATTTCGTCAACGTATTCAGGAAGGCAATCTTCCCAACCCTCTTCATTGTCCTTTATTTTTACTAAAACCTCTCTACTAAAGATGTCTAGAATTTCAGGATCATAATTTTCAATATCGCGAATTCGACCATTGAAAATTAAATATTCCAACAAGGGTTTTAAACGCGGGTGCACCTTTAAATACTTGGTGTTTTCTATTTCTTCCGTGTTTTGATTTTTCGCCGGATAAACGTACACTTTCAAATCACGTGAAAACATTACCCCCATTGCCTCAAGTATTCCTCCGGGTAAGTCACGGTAGTAGGTTTCTTTGAAAATATCCTCAAGGTTACTAAGCCCCATGATTAAGCCAATTCTCGCTCGAGTAAATTCTTCAAAATAATGAACCAACTTGTAGTATTGGGGGAAATTGGAAATCAACACTTTTTGCCCCAATGCACAAAGTATCTCCGCACGATCAATGAAGTCTTGTTCATCAATTTCACCATCGGCCTTCAGGTTGTTAAGGGTAATTTCAAATAACACCTCTACATTGTCTTTTTTTACCTTGGGATCAGCCATGAAGTATTTGTACCCCGTCTGAATCATATCCATATTTACCCTCGTAACCGGACGGAAGCTGCCGCGAATGGCAAGGATGTGCTTCTTATATAGGAGTCCTGCAGGAAGTAGATTATTTCCCTCCGGACCGAAAATTACCGCGTTGGTAAAGCCGTTTTTCACAAGTTGTAAACTCAATAAACGGTTGTCAACACCTTCAAAATCGGGACCCGACATGTGAACCATGTCAATTTCGATTTTGTCTTGACTAATATTATCGTACAACGCCCTGAGCATTTCGTTGGGATCGGTATGGATAAAATAGCAAGCGTAGATGAGGTTCACCCCCATTATGCCCAAGGTCTCCTGTTGCAGGGTTGATTCAGTTTCCTTCATGCGGACATGAATAATAACTTCATTGGGTTCGCGATTGGGCGCCAATTGAAATTTACATCCCATCCATCCGTGTCCCTTATATCTCTTGGTGAAATCTATCGTAGCAACTGTATTGGCAAACGAAAAGAAACAAGTGTTGGGCATCTTGTGCCTTTGTATTCTTTCAGTCATTAACCGATACTCTTGGTTAATCATTTTACGTAAACGAACTTCGGTAACATATCGGCCATCTTCCTCTCTACCATAAATAGCATCCGAAAAATCTTTGTCGTACGCAGACATGGCTTTGGCAACCGTGCCCGAAGCTGCACCCGCACGGAAGAAATGACGAACCACTTCTTGTCCTGCTCCAATTTCGGCAAAAGTGCCGTAAATAGATTTGTCAAGATTAATTTTTAGTGATTTCTGCTGCGTAGTGAGGATGTACCTATCCATGGTTTTGTCGTTTTTTAGTGCTGTGCAAAGGTATGCTTTCACGGAGCAAACAACAAGTAATTAAAGGTCTAAAGCCCCTTTTTTGTCATTTGTTTAGGAGTTTACTTTGCATGAGTAAAAAACCATCTGCAGTTCAAAGGACGATATGTCAATTTCACATGACCAAGCATTATAAAATCAGGTTTTTAGGTACAGGTACATCTCAGGGTATTCCCGTGATTGGCTGTGCATGTGCGGTGTGTAAAAGTGATAACGCGCGCAATAAACGACTTCGCACCTCGGCCTTGATTGAGATTGATAACAAGGTTTTTTTACTTGATGCCGGGCCAGATCTTCGCCAGCAATTGTTGGCAAGTCCAAAGCTGCCCGAGGCCTTATTGATTACGCATACGCATCAAGATCACATTGGCGGAATGGATGATTTGCGCCCGCTTATTCATGCTAATAATGCGGCTTTTCCCGTTTACTGCACGGAAGAATCTGCCAGAAGAATCCGTGAACTATATCCCTATGCTTTCGCTTCAACGCCCTATCCGGGTGCGCCACAATTTGATATTCGACCTATAAATAATGCGTGTTTTTCTATAGAGTCAGAGAATGTGATTCCCATACGCGGGTTGCACATGAAGATGGAGGTTTACGGTTTTCGCTTTGGCCCAATCGCCTATTTGACGGATATGAATGAGCTGGAAGATAAAGAGATAGATAAACTGCTAGGAGTGGAGATTTTGGTTATCAATGCACTTCGACGAGAAAAGCATCACAGTCATTTCAATGTAGATGAAGCTGTGGATATTGGTAAAAGGGTGGGGGCAAGGCAAACGTATTTCACCCATATTAGTCATCATTTAGATGCGGGTGAAATTTTGCCCGAAGGTTTTGCTTTTGCAAATGATGGCTTAGAAGTAGAAGTTTTTTTAAACATTTGAGAAGTTGAAGGCTGTGGGGCAAACTTGATGCTATATTTTTGCTCACCTCTAAAAAATGAATTTCATGGCTGTTGATACATATAATTGGATGGTGGTGTACACCAAGCCTCGGTGGGAGAAAAAAGTTGCTGATGGATTAGAGAAAATGGGTGTGGAGAATTTTTGTCCTATTAATAGAGAACTGCGTCAGTGGGCTGATAGAAAGAAATGGGTTGATGTGGTGATTATTCCCTCTTACGTGTTTGTGCGTTGTAATGAGAAATTACGAAGTACTGTATTACAGCAGCCAGGGGTACTAAACTTTGTCTATTGGCTAGGTAAGCCAGGCATCGTTCGCGATGAAGAAATGGATGCCTTAAAGCGATTTATCATGGATAATGCTGGGGAGAAAATTGAAGTGATACAAATTTCGCCAGGGACAAAAGTGGTTATCGAAGGTGGGCCGCTCAATGAGCAGAAGGGAATTGTGATAAAATATAATAAGAAGAAAGTGAAAATTAAGCTTGAAGGTTTGGGGATTGCTTTAGTATCAAGGTCGCGTTTGAAGACTATAACCTAAAAGTACTTTATCTCAATAGAAGTTTTAACCCGCTCGGAATTCACCTTTATCAATGCGTCTTCAAATGCTGGTGGACGAAAACCTCTAGGGGAAGCATTATTAGAAAAACCAAAGCCTTCTTTGGGAATACCCAGCATGTTTTTATCCATTTCCATATTTCGATTGGAGTCGTCAAGCACACTTAAAGCATAATTTCCTTGTTTAGGAACGGGAATCAAAATAGTTAAGGTGCCGTTGGTTATATTTTCTTTTTCGTAGGTAAAATATGTGCTAGGCTCGTAAGGAAATCCCTTTTCGGATTGATATACTGAAACCACAATTTGTCCCTTGCTATTTTTTAAGTTGTTTAATTTTAGTTCAATATGAGCGTTTTCACCTGAGGTGGGTACGGAGAAGAATAGCGAAATAAGGAAAAATAAAGTTTGCATTTGTGTGTTGTTTAGAAGTTTACAAAATTGATGTGAAATTGTTTGAACATCCAATCTTTTTTCTGTTAATAATCAAATAAAAACTGTGCAGAAAAAACACTAGGTTAACATTATATACACGAATTTTGCGCCATTAATTTTTGCATCATGAAGAATAGGTTTTTTTCGTTTTTTATTTTGGCCTTATCCGCCTCATGTACGTACGCGCAACAAACAACTATTGCGCAAGCACGTAGTCAAGGTGTTGGGCAAACCATTACGGTCAAGGGAATAGTAACTGCTGATAGTACGCTATACCCAACCAGTGGAGTAACTATTTATTTTCAAGATAATACTGCTGGTTTGTCGGCTTTTAATCCGGGTACATTACTAAGTGGTGTTCGTGAGGGAGATAGCATTGAAATCACAGGTCAACTGTCACAGTTTAATCAGCTCTTGCAAATCAGTCCTGTTACCAACGTGACCGTACTTAGTAGTAATAATCCATTACCACCTCCTATTCAAGTAACCCTCACTAATGGATGGGTAGCACAGTACGAATGTATGCTTGTTGAAGTGAGTAACGTTACCATTGCCGGTTCTGGAAGCTTTTCAGGAAACACCAATTACAACCTCAGTGATGGGGCAAATACTCGCGAAATGCGTATTAATGCGCGCACACCTTTAGTTGGGACACCCATTCCCGGGTCTTTAGTTAACGTGCGTGGAATTATGAGTCGGTTTATTGGAACCTACCAAATTCTACCCCGCTACACCAACGATATTAATAGTGGCGCCGGCCCTCAAATCATCTCCGATATTTCACAGGATAACATCACCACTACATCATTTGATTTGAGTTTTGAAACTCAAGATCCCGGAACAACCATTTTTTATTATGGTACCAACGCCTTGATGAACCAACCACCGGTAATCAATGGCGCATTGACAACGAATCATACTGAAACTCTTGGAGGCTTGCAGCCCGGTAGATTTTATTTTGTTCAAGCTGCATCAGTGGATGCACAAGGAGACACCAGCTTCTCTGCGGTGCGCGTTTTTTCCACGCAATCTCTATCTAGTGGAGATATGAAGGTGTATTTTATTACCGAGCCTGATACGAGTGTGGCGCGTTTTAGCTATGCTCAATCTACCGGAAGCTCCATTATCGATACGCTTATTTCTTACGTTGATAATGCGCAAAGTACCATTGATATTGCCATTTATAACTGGAACAATAACGGGATATCAGATTTGGGTGCGGCGCTCAATGCAGCGGCGAGTCGTGGTGTTCGAGTGCGTTTTATCACGGATGCATCTACTGCTACCTTAGGAATGAATACGCTTTCTTCGAGTATTCCAACTCTACAAAGTCCCGTAGGTGCTGCCTATGGTTTGATGCACCATAAATTTGTGATCATCGATGCCGAGTCAACTGACCCCAATCGCCCGGTTGTTTGGACAGGATCTACCAACTGGACGCTAGGCCAACTTACCACTGACCCAAATAATATCGTAATTATCCAGGATCAATCATTAGCCCGAGCTTATCAATTGGAGTTCCAAGAAATGTGGGGTTCGAGTGGGTCGTTTCCCAATAGCATGAACTCTCGTTTTGGTCCAGATAAAAGAGATAACACACCAAAATTATTCAACATAAATGGTAAGCGCGTGGAGCTTTATTTCAGTCCTACCGACAATGTAGAGGCGAATATTATCCGCGCTATGGAAACCGCAGATCAGGATGTTCAGGTTGCTACGATGCTGATGACCCGCAATACATTCGCAACGGCCTTAGTTGATCTGCATAATCAGGGCGTACACACTTCTGTAGTACTCAATGACAACACCACCACGGGCTCTGGACCGGCATGGAGCACTTTAAGTAATGGATTGCCTGCGTCACGACTATTTGTGAATAATCAGCCATACATCATGCACCACAAATACGCCATTGTTGACCAAAGTGCTCCCAGCAGTGATCCCTTGGTCATTACAGGGTCTCATAACTGGTCAAACGCGGCAAATCAGCGCAATGATGAAAACACGATCATCATCTACGACGAAGAGATAGCGAATCTCTTCTTCCAAGATTGGGTGAAAATTTTCCGTGATAATGGAGGGGTGGATATCATTAACCTAAGTATTGATGAAGCCCAGTTGTCGGCAGATTTGAAATGTACCATTTACCCTAATCCCACTCAAGGAAATGCCACCATTTCTTTTGAAGGAGAGGAGGTTGAAGGTTTGAATATTGTGGTAACTGATATGCAGGGAAGAGCAGTTTATGCACATTCTCTAGGAAAAGATGCAGTTACGAGTGTCGAGCTTCCAACGGCGAATCTTCCTGCGGGAACGTATATTTTGCATTTGCGTGCTAAC
>JBHYFA010000060.1:0-17306 GCA_051859825.1 Schleiferiaceae bacterium | reverse complement strand
TAAAATAGTTCCTTGGAAATGTTTCCGGATAATTTTCACAAATTCTTACTATCGTTAGATAAAGGTTTTTAAACTACAGGTAGCGGGATACAATGGATGAATATCGTTGATTTTCTATTGGATAAAAGTTGGTAGAGCGGACAGGAAGTTTAGAGGCATTTGATATCTTCGTGGTAGGGTGTCTCAACAACTAAAGCAAACTATTAACCATTAACGCCCAAAAGCATCAAAAACCACTACCGCGCCCAGACACTTGACAACCGACCGATCTAGAAACCCTCCGCACACACTACCTCACCATCACCCCTCCAACATGATCATAAGCCGCTCCCGTAACCGAGGCCAAAACGTTGTTTTCATTTAGTAAAAACAAATATCCAAGGTAGGCGAAAGCAATAGCCTCTTTAAAATCAATGATTTTTTCCGGGGCTTTTACGTAGGCATTGGGTCGTTGACGGTTTAAGCACTCCATCAAAAAATCGTTGTGCGCACCGCCACCGCTTACGAGGATATGCGTGTTTTCTTTGGGAATTTGCTGGTCGATGCTTTCGGCTATGAGCAAACAAAGACTGTGCAGGGCATTGCGAATTTCCAATGTTTTTAATTGCGGAAGAAAAGCCTCCTCAACCCACTCCCTGCCTAATGATTTTGGAGGAGGAATTTTCCAATACTCCATTTTACGCCAGTAATCTATGAACGATTCAATGGGCTTCCCCGATCGTGCTAGTTCTCCTTTATCGTCGTAGTCAAGGCCAATTTTATTGCATAATGCATTGAGAAGTATGTTGCAAGGCGCCAGATCCCACGCTAGGATTTTGCCGTTTTGATGGGTGCTCACATTGGCAAATCCTCCGAGGTTTAGTTTGGCTGAATAACCGGAAAACAGATTTTTATCGGCTATGGGAACCAAAGGCGCACCTTGTCCTCCTAAACTCACATCACGCGAACGAAAATCGCAGATGACCGGAAGCTTGGCCGTTTTTGCAATCGAAAAACCATTTCCTATCTGCAGCGTGATACCCTCTTCCGGACGGTGAAATACGGTGTGGCCGTGACTGGCGATGGCGTCAACCTGAATATTCGGGTGACGAGCCAAAAACTCCTTTACTTGTGTACCGATATATTCTCCAAACCAACGATCAGTTCTAACAAGCTCCAAGCCCGTGGCCTCAAAAGCGGCGTGCAGTCGCTCCTTTTCAGACGCTTGATAACCAATACTCTGCTGATCGATTAATTCAAATGAATTGGTATTTTGGAAACGCACCACAGCCAAATCTAATCCGTCTAAAGAAGTTCCCGACATGCAACCCACAATCACTTTTTCCATTTTCTGTTCTTAATGAAGTTTAACAAACAAAATTAGACAAAAATAATGTTTGGTATCAGACGTTTTTTTATCCGATATTTGACCCTCATTTTAAAACCTAGCATTTACGTAAAACTATGGATGTAGTACTGGATATCTTAATGTACGCTTTGCCGTCGATTTTTTTGTTGATTTTAGCGTACATGATGCTGAATAATTTCATGGAAAACGAAGAGAAACGACGTGTGTATTTTCTTCGAAAAGAAACGCAGAAAGCAGCATTTCCGGTACGAATGGCATCCTACGAAAGACTGGTTCTTTTTTTAGAACGTATTACACCCAATCAACTTATGGTGCGTGTGGCATCGCGTGGCTTGACGGTGAGACAATATCAGAACATTTTAATTAAAAACGTTCGCAACGAGTTTGAGCACAACGTGTCGCAGCAATTATACGTTTCCGATAAAGCTTGGCGATATGTGGTGAGTGCTAAATCTGCCGTAGTTGGGAAAATCAACCAGATTGCCGGTGAACTCGACCCCGAGGCTCCCGCAATCGAACTGGCTACCAAGGTGCTTAATCACTTTATGGAAATGGAGGTTGAACCCACAAAAGGAGCCATCTATTTTTTGAAAAATGAACTGTCAAACGAATTTTAAAACCAATCTATTATGAGCACAGGAATTTACATTTTAATCGCCGTCGGTGTTGTAATACTGTTTTTAATCAGTGTTTACAACAATCTCGTGGCACTACGCAACCGTCGTGAAAATGCCTTTGCCGACATTGATGTGCAGCTCAAGCAACGTCACGACTTGATTCCTCAGTTGGTCAATGCCGTTAAGGGCTACATGAAGCACGAAGAGGGTGTACTAACCAAAATCACCGAGGCGCGTACCGCCGCCATGCAAGCGGGTAGCATCGACGGGAAAATTGCCGCTGAAAATCAACTCAGCTCGGCTTTGGGCGGACTGAAGGTAGCCGTGGAAGCCTACCCTGATTTGAAGGCGAATACCAACTTCTTGCAGTTGCAAAACGAGTTGTCGGACATCGAGAATAAATTAGCTGCTGTTCGTCGCTTCTTCAACAGCGCAACCCGCGAATTGAACACCGCTATTGAAAAATTCCCCAATAATCTACTCGCCGGTGTCTTCGGTTTTCGTCGTCAGCAGAGCTTTGATCTTGGTGAAGATCGCGCCAACTACGATAAGGCACCCGATGTGTCATTTTAATCTCTAGCTGTGTCGGCCTATCTCGGAATTCACACGCAGATTCGGCAAAATAACCGCCGTTCTGTTCAACTGCTCATAGCCTTTCCCTTGCTTATTTTGGCAGTGGTATTGGCAGTAATAGCGGCATTTACCTTTTTGGATGCGGATCAACCGGGAACCTGGAACGACGTATGGCCGGTATTCTTTCAGGCAGCACCGGTAGCCCTAGTGGTTACGGCAATTTGGTTTCTGATAGCCTATTACACGCACTCAAAAATCATTAACAGTGCGGTTCATTCTCAAAGCCTTGAGCGCCGTGAAAATATGCGGGTGTATAATCTCACCGAAAATCTCTGTATGGAAATGGGAATGACCATGCCCATTTTGCGTATCATTGAAGATCCGGCGCTGAATGCTTTTGCCAGCGGACTCAATGAAAAGACCTACACCGTTACCCTTACCCGGGGAATCATTGAGAAATTAGACGATGAGGAACTCAAGGGAGTAATTGCCCACGAACTCATGCACATTCGTAACCGCGATGTGCGTTTGCTGGTTATTTCCATTATTTTCGTCGGGATTTTCTCCTTACTCGTACAGGTTCTCTTTCGCTCGATGCTTTACGGCGGACATCGAAGACGAGGCGGAAATAATAAAGGTGGTGGAGCTATTATCGTCGTGCTCATTATCGTTGCGGTAGCCTATTTTCTCTCCATGCTTTTCCGTTTTGCTCTCAGTAGAAAACGCGAATACATGGCCGATGCCGGAGCGGCGGAAGTCACCAAAAACCCCCGTGCCTTAGCCTCAGCCCTGCGAAAAATCTCCGGGAATAGTCATATTGAAAATCTCGATTCTGAAGACGTGAAGGAAATGTTTATCGACAACTATCCCGATAAGAAAGATGAGGGAATGGGGTTGCTCGGCGGTATGGATCGCATTTTTGCCACGCATCCACCTATTGAAAAACGTATTGCGGTGTTAGAGCAGTTTTAGGTCTTCTGTATTTTCGGCGCTTTTATGCCCTTGTGAATCAGAACATCTTCGTTAACATACCTGCGCACCTCGTCAATCAACCCTTGGGCATCGAATGCCTCGATGACTTCCTTGCCGCCTTCTACCAATATGCTCTGTACGTTTCTCTGGTAAAGATCATCCATCAATTGGTGAAGCCATTGCCAATCGTTCATCGCATAGGTCTAGCAATTAACTGCCTCACTATTCTTTTCACTAATGAATAGGCTTGGTTGATGAGGTTGAAATACTTGCAGATCTTTATTTAGTTTTGCTTTGCGGTCAATCACCAGTCGGAGTGGTTGATTACCAGTCCAATCACGGACATTTAATGCGGGATTATCTATTTGAGCGGTCTGTGATCCCACCAAAATAGCGGCTTCTTCCGAGCGCCAACGGTGGACTTCAAAACGGTGTAGTTTATCACTAATCAATACCTGAGTATTTTCGCCGGCAATATATCCATCAGCGCTTTCGGCCCACTTAGCAATGATATATGGACGTTTTTTTTCGTGAAAATGAAAAAATCGTCGATTCAATTTTCTCCCCTCAGCTTCCAGTACGCCGCTAACGACTTCGATTCCTGCATTTTGTAAAAGCTTAATACCTCTTCCGCTAACCATGGGGTTTGGGTCGGTATTGCAGATTACAACTTTGGCGACCTTTTCTCGCACGAGTCTTTCCGCGCAGGGAGGGGTTTTTCCATAGTGCGAGCAAGGTTCTAGATTTACATAAACTGTGGCGCCTTCTGCCTTCGTTCCTGGTGTTAAATTTTCAAGTGCATCGACCTCGGCATGATAACCGCCGGCTTTTTTATGCCATCCCTCACCAATGATTGCGTCGTTTTTTAAAATCACGCAGCCAACCAGTGGATTGGGATAGGTTTTTCCTAATCCATTGGATGCTAGATTTAAACAACGTTTTATATAAACCTCATCGGTGCTCATAACGACTTTATTTTCACTGCACGAAGATAAGAATAGGTGCACGGCTAGCACGAATAAAAATTTTACGATTTGGTAGTCTTAGGCGTGAATTGTTGGAGTACTTTTGCAGCCTCAAAATCATAGGCTTTTTTTACTTTTTGTATGCAGAAAATCAGAAACATTGCAATCATTGCTCACGTTGACCACGGTAAGACCACTTTGGTGGATCAAATGCTCATTGCAGGAAAACTTTTTAAAGATCACGAAACTCCCGGAGAGTTGATGCTTGATAGCAACGACCTTGAGCGTGAACGCGGAATTACCATTTTGGCAAAAAATGTTTCCGTAATCTATAAAGACTATAAAATTAACATCATCGATACCCCTGGTCACTCCGACTTTGGTGGAGAAGTAGAGCGTGTACTCAATATGGCCGATGGGGTAATTCTACTCGTTGATGCCTTTGAAGGGCCTATGCCGCAAACGCGCTTTGTAACTCAAAAGGCTATTGAATTAGGACTTAAGCCCATTGTGGTGGTTAATAAAGTTGACAAGCCCAATTGTACTCCGGATGAGGTGCAGGAATCCGTTTTTGAACTGATGTTCAACCTGGAAGCCAGTGATGATCAGCTCGATTTCAAAACCCTCTACGGATCGGGTTTGAATGGTTGGATGAGCACCGATTACCGCGTACGTACGGACGATATTACGCCTTTGTTGGATGCGATTATTGAAGAAATTCCGGCTCCTAAAGTAAGTGAAGGAACGCCGCAAATGCTTATTACGAGTTTGGATTTTAGCAACTACACCGGTCGTATCGCGATTGGTCGTTTGCAACGCGGAACGCTTCGCTCCAATATGCAGGTTTCACTCGTGAAGCGCGATGGTACCAGAAAGGCTGCTCGTATTAAAGAGCTCTTTTTGTTTTCCGGCTTTGGAAAAATCAAGGTTGAAGAAGTACCCGCAGGAGAAATTTGTGCGATTACCGGTTTGGAAGATTTTGAAATTGGCGATACCGTTGCCGACTTCGAAGCGCCCGAGGCTTTACCCGGAATTCGCATTGATGAGCCTACCATGAGTATGACCTTTACCATTAACGATTCACCGTTTTTTGGTAGAGAAGGAAAATTTGTAACATCACGTCACATTAAAAACCGTTTGGAGGCTGAGTTGGAACGAAATCTTGCGCTCCGAGTACAAGATACGGATAGCTCAGATACTTTCTTGGTTTACGGTAGAGGTGTACTTCACCTTTCTGTTTTGATCGAGACCATGCGCCGCGAGGGGTATGAATTACAGATTGGTCAGCCGCAAGTTATTATCAAAGAGATTGATGGTGTGAAGTGTGAGCCAATTGAAGAATTGACCATCGACTTGCCCGAATCGCATTCTGGTAAGGCCATCGAAATGGTAACTACGCGTAAAGGCGAGATGCTATCTATGTTGCCCAAGGGCGATCGTATGATTTTGGAGTTCAATATTCCCTCCAGAGGGATCATTGGCTTGAGAAATAATTTGCTTACAGCCACTCAAGGGGAAGCTATCATGGCACACCGATTCAAAGAGTACGCACCCTTTAAAGGTGATATTCCCGGAAGAAGTAATGGTAGTTTGATTTCTCTAGAAATGGGCAAAGCGATACCGTATTCTATATCAAACCTTCAAGAGCGCGGACGATTCTTTATCGCCCCGAATGAAGAAATTTACGAAGGCCAGGTTATTGGTGAAAACTCACGTCCCGGCGATATGACGGTGAACGTTACCAAAACCAAGAAGCTTACTAACATGCGTTCTAGTGGAGCAGATGATAAACTCAAATTGTTCCCACCTCTTAAATTCACCCTCGAAGAAGCCTTGGAATACATTCAGAGTGATGAATACGTGGAGGTTACACCGCAGAGTTTGCGAATCAGAAAGATTTTCCTGAAAGAACACGAGCGTAAGCGCAAAGTGTAATTAAATCCATTGTTCCATTATGAAGAATACCTATCTCTTTTTGCTCGTTTTCGTTTTTTCGAATTATGCTTTTTCTCAAACGGACAGCTTACAATTCAAGCTAGATTCAATTATAGGTGAGGCAGATTTGATGTATCGTTACGAAAAGGCGATTTGGCATTCTTCTGATTTACTTTTTGCTAACCCGAAATTGAAAAAGAATTACGGGGGGTACGTTGTCAGACATGTCGGTGATTCAATTATTGTAACGCATTTAGATAAAAAACAGGAGTTAAGTGTTGCTCGATTTGTATATATTCACTCCATTTTTGAAAAGCCTATAAAGAAGTCCATTACTTCTTCAGCTTTAACTGATGACGAGAAAAGGCTGCATGAGATTAAGTTGAAAATGATAGTTCAACTTTCAGATCCGCAATATGAAATTAGAATTCCTTCAGGATTTGATCCAAACTTAATTTTGCTTGAGGAAGATACCGTATATAAGCTCTATCTTATTATGGGAACCTCCAAACATGGAGTAATTCCCTTTGGAAATGACTACCTATTTGTTGCTAATACCCAAGGTACAATAATCGATTGGAAACAATTTCACTCTAGGTTGATTCCGGTTTACTCTAGCGGACCCGATGGTCAAAAAGTAGTTTCATCTACTCATTCACATAGAAAAGGCACAGCCTATATCACCGCGACGGATATTTGTACCTTTCGCTTGTATGCTGAGCTCTGCGGAATGGAAGAGTTTTCAGTGTATTGCACTACCACGGGTAAATTCTATACCTATAAACTGGAGAGTAATAGCATCGAAGTGAAAGAGTAGTGGTGACGACAATTAAAGCCTGTACCAATACCCAAGTGGCTAGGCTAGAAAGTTCGAGAGCGAGGCATACGAAAGTCCAAAATTTAGGAGATTACATTAGTAATTGACTAAATTTTTGACGGAGTATAACGAAGCTATCGGACTTTATAGACAGCCGGTCCTTAAGCTGGACTTTCTTCTTTCTTACACTTCTCTTCCGGTGACGCTCCACAAAACCCACAAGCTTCACCTTCTTTATTGAGAAAAGGACTATTTGAGGCACAGGTTCCGGAGAACTTGCCGTCTTTCTTCGCCCATATTTTTATTGCGATTCCGCCAAATGCTAGGCCGATAAATACCGCACTGATGATAAATAATTCCATGATGCAAAAGTACTAAATGATGTTTACTTCTTCTTCGAGTTGTATGTTAAACTCTTCTTTAACTGCGGCTTTCACTCTCTGCGAATGCTCGTAAAGTTCGCTGCCTGTTGCTGCTCCGAGGTTGGTTAATACCAAGGCTTGTTTGGCGTGCATGGAAACTGCCCCCACGGCTTTGCCTTTCCACCCGGCTTTCTCAATCAGCCACCCGGCAGATATTTTTACTAATCCTTCTTGATCGGTGGGGTACATCGGAATATCTGGGTGTTTTTCCTTCAAGCTGGAGGCAATTTCTTCTTCAATAATCGGATTTTTGAAAAAGGAGCCACAATTCCCCAGTACTGCGGGGTCGGGGAGTTTACTCATGCGAATGCGTATCACCGCCCTTGCCACATCGTGAATGTCGGGCTGGGAAATATTCATCGCTGCCAACTCATTTTGAATGGCTCCATACGCAGTATGAATGACCGGATTCTTCGATAACCGGAAAAAAACTTTGGTAATGATGTATCGCCCTTTGCCCTCATTTTTGAAAAATGAATTGCGATAGGAAAAACCACAATCTTCTTTATCAAACGAAACCAGTTTGTTTGCAACTACATCCCAAGCTTCAACTTTGGTGAGTACGTCCTTGATTTCTACTCCGTAAGCCCCGATGTTTTGCACGGGCGCTGTTCCTACATTGCCGGGAATGAGTGATAAATTTTCGAGTCCGCCTAAATTGAGCTGCAAGGTGTAACGAACAAATTCGTGCCAGTTCTCTCCCGCATAGGCAAAAACCTCTTGCGACGACTCCGACACCTTTTGTGCTTCAACTACGCCTCTTCCTCTCAAGTCGATATGGATTACCGTGCCGGAATAGTCTTGGGTAAAGAGCATGTTACTGCCTCCACCAAGAAATAAAAATGGACGTGGTAAATTATCGGGCAGATTTCCCAACTGCGTTACTTCGGTAATTCGAAGGTAAGCAGCGGCTTTTATGTCGAGCCCAAAGGTATTTAAACTCTTGAGAGAAAAGTTGCGTTCAAGCATGATTTACATGGTTCTTCCCGGATAGGCTTCCAATGCTTTTTCTAGGATTGTCAGACATCTTTTGAGTACGTCCACTTCCAATACGTAGGCTAAACGCACCAGTTGTTTTCCTTCACCGGGAGTAGCATAGAATCCTTCGGCGGGGGCCAACATTACCGTGGCCCCTTCGTGATCAAATTCGGCTAACATCCAACGGGCAAATGCATCGGCGTTATCCACGGGTAATTGAGCTAAGCAGTAAAATGCTCCTTTAGGTATAGGGCATACAACACCGGGAATGCGGTTCAAACCCTCCACTAAAACGTTTCTTCGGTGGGTGTATTCGGTTGCCACTTCTTTGAAGTAAGAAGCTGGGGTATCCATGGCGGCCTTAGCGGCAATTTGCTCTATAGTGGGCGGACTCAAGCGAGCCTGGGCAAATTTCATGGCAGTATGAATCACTTCTTTGTTACGCGAAATCAAACAACCAATACGCGCACCACACATGCTGTAACGCTTGCTCACGGAGTCAACCACGATGGCGTGCTCTTCCAAGCCTTCGAATTCCAAGATGGATATGTGCTTGCGGTCGTCGTAGGTAAATTCGCGGTAAACCTCATCCACAACGAGGTAGAGGTTATGACGAATAACCATGTCGCGGAGTTTTTCCAACTCTTCTCTGGTGTAGAGGTAGCCGGTGGGATTTCCGGGGTTACAAATGAGAATGGCTTTGGTTCTTTCGGTAATCTTCGCCTCAAAATCTTCAATAGGAGGTAAGGAAAAATTATCTTCAATATACGAAGTTACCGGAACTACTTTTACCCCGTAGGCAGTAGAAAAACCGTTGTAGTTAGCGTAGAAAGGTTCGGGAATGATGACCTCATCTCCTTCGTCGGCGATGGTTCCCATGGTAAAACTTAAAGCTTCTGATCCGCCGGTGGTTACAATTAGGTCGGAAGTGGTTATTTCAATTCCGTTGTTGCGGTAATATTTCGCAAGAGCTTGGCGGTAGTCGAGAAAACCCGCCGAATGACTGTATTCTAATATAGTGAGGTCAATGTTTTTTACCGCATCTAAAACCACTTTTGGGGTGGGCAAATCCGGTTGACCGATATTGAGTTGATAAACGTTGATTCCTTTTTCAACGGCTTGTTCGGCGTAAGGAACAAGTTTGCGAATAGGCGATTCGGGCATGCGAAGACCCTTCTTGGATATTGCTAACATAGGCTCATTTTAAGGGGTCAAAAATAAGCCGTGTTTTGCCAATAGAATCAAAAAAAAGGACGTGTTTGGTAAAAATTGCGAATGGTGTAAAAACGAAGAGACGTAGCATGCTACGTCTCTTCAATTTTACGTCTCTACCACCTTTATTTGTTTCTTATCGAACTTTGGTTGCCCGAATTATTCAAAGGGGTGGTGGGTGTTGCTGGAATTCTCTCAACTTCTCCCCGAATTCTCAAGGTTATGATACCTTGGGCGTCTGCATTTGAAGCGTTAGAATAGATTTTGATGGATTTGTTGAAATGACCGATTCTCTTGGTATCGTAGGTAACTTGAATGCGACCTTCTTTTCCAGGCATGATGGGTTCTCTTGTCCATTCAGGCACAGTGCAACCACAAGTAGGCTGTGCACGCTCGATAATTAATGGTTCGTTACCGGTATTACGAAAAACGAAGGTGCGAGCACCATCTGATTTTTCTTCAACCTTTCCGTAATCAATTGTTGTTTCTTCAAAAGTAATTTCCGGACCAGTCTTTTTTGATTGAGCAAAAGCAGGCGCAAAAAACACCGTGGTCAGAACAAAAGCGAAAATCTTTTTCATTGTTTCAAATTTTAGTTTATTTAAACCGTGGTTACAAACTACCGAACCACAAAAGTACACATAAAGTTTAAGCGTCTCTCAAATTGCAAAAAGTATTCCGAAAAAATCAAAGATTATTTTTGTGCAAGTAAGTACAGAACCGCCATTCTTACCGCTACTCCATTTTCCACTTGATTGAGAATGATGCTGTTATGGCTGTCGGCTACTTCGCTGGTGATTTCTACCCCGCGATTGATGGGGCCAGGATGCATAATTACGATATCATTTTTTGCATTTTTGAGCTTATCCATAGTCAGTCCATACTGCATAGAGTACTCTCGAACACTGGGGAAGTATCCCTTATCCATGCGCTCTTGTTGAACCCGAAGCATATTGATGGCGTCGCACCATTCTATGGCTTCTTCTAAGTGGTGACTCACTTTTACGCCTAAGGATGCAGCGTGTTTGGGCATTAGGGTTCGCGGTCCGCAGAGCATTACTTCGGCTCCGCTCTTTTGCAAACAAAACATGTTTGACAAAGCCACGCGTGAATGCACAATGTCGCCCACAATGGCTATTTTTTTCCCGGCTAAATCACCTAATTTTTCCTGGATGGAAAAACTATCGAGTAGGGCTTGCGTGGGATGCTCATGGGTTCCGTCACCGGCATTAATGATGGTGGCCTTTACCCGCTTGGCTAAGTACTCCGCCGCACCGGGGTAGGGGTGGCGCATTACCACCATATCCACTTTCATGGCGAGAATATTATTGGCGGTGTCCACCAGCGTTTCTCCCTTACTTACCGACGAGCCGGAAGCGGAAAAGTTTAGTATATCGGCACTCAAGCGCTTTTCAGCAAGTTCAAAAGATAACTTGGTACGGGTGGAATTTTCAAAAAACAGATTGGCAATGGTGATGTCACGCAGCGAGGGAACCTTTTTGATGGGACGATTAATAACTTCTTTGAATTGCTTGGCAGTATCTAAAATTAGAGCAATATCGCTGGAGTTGAGGTCTCGAATCCCCAAAAGGTGATTAGTGCTGAGTTGACTCATAAGGTATGATGCTGATTTGATCTGTATTATTGGTTTCGGCCCACTCAACTAGTACCCGTTCGGAGTCGATGGAGTCCACGGTATGGCCACAGTAGCTGGGCTGTATGGGGAGTTTCCGACTGAAACGGCGGTCGATGAGCACGAGGAGTTCGATGGATTGCGGACGACCAAAGGAGTGAATGGCGTCAAGGGCGGCGCGTACCGAGCGACCGGAATACAATACATCATCGATGAAAACAACCCTCTGACCTTCTACCAAGAAGTCAATCTTTGTTTGATTGGGCTGCAAAGGAGAATCACGGCGGCGAAAATCATCGCGAAAGAAGGTGATATCTAAGAGTCCAAGACGGATATTTTCCACGCCTTTTTCACCAAGCATTTTCTTCAATCTTTCTGCCAATGCCACGCCACGCGGTTGCAGACCGATGAGAACCGTCTCGGAAAAATCGCCATGCTGCTCAATGAGCTGGTGGCATAACCTTTCTAAAATGATGTTAATCAGACGTTGATCGAGGATGACTTTCTTTTGCACGGCGATGTTGCTTTCGAGCGTCAAAGGTATTACATTCTCTCTTAATTTTGCCTAATGCAGAAAAAAACATACGCACTTTGTGGAGCAGCCGGATATATCGCTCCTCGTCACATGAAAGCCATCCGCGAAACGGGCGGTGAATTGATGGCGGCTTTAGACCCGAACGACAGCGTGGGAATCATCGATTCGTATTTTCCAGAAGCGGCGTTTTTCACTGAATTTGAGCGTTTTGATCGTCATGTGGATAAACTCCGTCGCGCGGGAACGCCCCTGGATATTCTCAGCGTTTGTTCGCCCAATTATCTCCACGACGCCCACATCCGCTTTGGTTTACGCAACGACATGGACGTAATCTGCGAAAAACCACTGGTGCTAAACCCATGGAATATCGACGCCCTGATGGATATGGAAAGGGAAACGAATCGGCGCGTATTCACGGTTTTGCAATTACGACTGCATCCGGCAATCATCGCTCTTAAGCAGGAAGTGGAAAATAACCCCGAAGGTTTTTTCGATATCGACCTCACCTATATCACCCCGCGTGGAGTATGGTATTACGCCTCATGGAAGGGGGATATGAGCAAGAGTGGGGGAGTTGCTACAAATATTGGTATCCACTTTTTCGATGTGCTAATGTGGATTTTTGGCGACATTCAACATCAAGAAATTCATTTGCATACCCACGATAGAGCGGCGGGATATTTCGAATTTTCTCGCGCCAAGGTTCGCTGGTTTTTAAGTATCGACGCCGATACACTTCCCCAAAAAGGCGCCACTTCTTTCCGCTCAATGAAAATCAATCAAGCGGAATTTGATTTCTCTCAAGGCTTCACTGATTTGCATACGCTATCTTACGCAGAAGTTTTGGCCGGCAGGGGTTTTTCCTTGGAAGAAAGTCGGAAGTCTATCGAACTGGTGCAGCAAATTCGCCAGTCATCGCCCCAAAAACCCCAAGCAGGATTTCATCCATTTATCAAACTTCCTCTAAAAAATCATCCTTTTCTATGAGTCACTTGGAAGATGTGTTTGTTCACCCCACCGCCGTAATTGATGAGGGCTGTACAATTGGTAAAGGCACGAAAATATGGCACTTTAGTCATATCATGCCCGATTGTGTGATTGGGGAGAATTGCAATTTGGGACAAAATGTCGTGATCAGTCCCAAGGTGGTTCTCGGGCGCAACAACAAAGTGCAAAATAACGTGAGCATCTACACCGGCGTGATATGCGAGGATGATGTTTTTATCGGACCATCGGCGGTTTTCACCAACGTTGTCAACCCGCGTTCAGCTGTGAACCGGCGCGATGCGTATATGGAAACGCGCATAGGCAAGGGCGCAAGTATTGGAGCCAACGCCACCATCGTGTGTGGCAATCAAATTGGCGAATATGCCTTCATCGGTGCGGGCGCGGTGGTGATTAAGGATGTTCCTCCCTATGCCTTGGTAGTGGGCAATCCTTCCAAACAAATTGGCTGGATCAGCAAATACGGCCATCGCCTGGAGTTTGACGCGCAAAATGAGGCGGTGTGTTCGGAGTCGGGGGAGAAATACCAATTGGTGGAGGGGCGAGTGGAGCCATTGCGATGAATCGCGATTTTGCCGCCACGCAGCACATTGCGATGAATCGCGATTTTGCCGCCACACGGCAGTGCCGCAATTTATCGCGGCATCTAAAACGCAAAGTATATAAACGGCTGCAACTCCGCGGAAAGCACTTGATAGAGTAGTGTGAATACCCCGAAGCCCACCACGATCTTTACAACCAGCGGCGATTTAATGTACGCCTCGCGGTAAATCATTTTCCAGGAGTTGGGAAGCCAATGAATGATGTAGCCCGCCAAAAGCATCAGCCATACGGGAGCGAATTCTTGCAGCACTGCCGGAACGGTTTCCCACTGAAAGCGGGTGCGAATTTGTCCGAGCATTTCTAAGGCTTTGGCGGTATTTTCACCTCGAAACCAAAGTCGGGTAAAGGTGATGAAATTCAGTGTGATAAAAATTCCCCACGCGTGATTGTACCATTTCGATTTGTCGCGCCAAGGCAAAATCTTCTTCGTCCATTTGTAAATCACCAAGCCAATTCCGTTTATCGCCCCCCAAATGACCATCGTCCAGCTTGCCCCGTGCCACAATCCCCCGATGGTCATGGTGAGCATGAGGTTGATGTTGGTATTCACCTGTTGCTTTACCGCTGGAAAACGCTTCATCATTGCAATGATGAGTAAAATCAAACCCGCGAATATGGCCGGTACCATCCACGTTTGCGACAATACACTCACGAAGAAAATAATCACCCCTACCATGATATAGCTGAATAAGGAACCTTGACGATTTCCTCCCATGGGAATGTAGAGGTAGTCTTTGAGCCACGAGGATAAACTGATGTGCCAACGACGCCAAAAGTCACCTACGTTATTGGCTTTGTACGGACTGTTAAAGTTCATGGGCAGTTGAAAGCCCAGAAGCAATGCCAAACCAATGGCAATATCCGTATATCCGGAGAAGTCGGCATAGACTTGCAGCGAATAACCGTAGAGCGCCATCATGTTTTCAAAGCCAGAGTAGCTGAGGGGATTACTAAAAACCCGGTCGATGAAGTTTACCGCGAGGTAATCGGCTAGGAGCATTTTTTTGAGCAAACCATTGAAAATCCAGAAAGTGGCTAAGCCAAATTCCCATCTGGTGAGTTGGTATGGCTTATATAGTTGGGGGATGAAATCGGCAGCGCGTACGATGGGACCGGCGACTAATTGCGGGAAGAAGGAAACGTAAAAGCCAAAGTCGAGGATGTTTTTCACCGGTTTGATTAGTCCGCGATAGATGTCGATGGAATAGCTAATGGTTTGGAAGGTGAAAAAGGAAATTCCCACCGGCAGAAGAATCCGGTCAACGCGAAAATCGCTGCCAAAGAAGCCGTTCGACCACATCGCGAAATGATTGTACACTTCTACGTTGGTTCCAAAAAGGGCATTGTAATTCTCCGTGAAAAAATAGGCGTATTTGAAATAGCCCAAAACCAGTAGATTGATGGTCACGGAAATTCCCACCCACAGACGTTTGATATTGTCCTTTTGTGCACTGTAAATGGCTTTACCAATAAAGAAATCGGTGAAGGTGGAAAAGAGTAGAATGAGAAAGAAGAATCCGCTGGTGGCTTTGTAGAAATAGAGGGAAACCAAAAAAAGGAAGGCATTTCGCAGCGCCATCCTTTTGTAAATAAAACTGAAAATGATGAGGACGATTGCATAGAAATACCAAAAATGCTCCGAGGTAAAGATCAACGGTGTTTCTTCGTTGAAATGCCAGATGAGTGATAGTAATATGTCGAATAATCCTTCCATCAATTCTTAGCGTATCGGTTTCGTAAGAATTCAAAGAACTCTTGCTTAATGGCGTAGTACATCATATCGGCTTGCAAAATGTAGCCTTGAGCGGTGAAATGTATGTGATCGCGTTGACCCAAGCCATGCTGACTCCACACGGCAGAGGCGTTTGCACCTCCCATAAATTCAAATAAATCAAAAACATACCCTCCGTATTCCTCGGCTAATTCTTGCATGGCCTTTTGCACTACTTTGGCATTGGGGTTTGATTGTTTTTGGTAGTAGGTGTCGTTGTTGGTTACAAAAATGAAGAGCACCTTAGGGTTGATTTCGCGTAAACTATCGAGGAGCACCCGGTAGTTGTTTTTGTAGGCATATTTGCTAAAAGCCTGCTGCGATTTATGGGCATCATTTACGCCAATGCCAAAAATTGCCGCATCGGGTGCGAGGGCGGGCAGTTGCTGAAAGGCTCTATCGCTGCGCAGCAAAGATTCGGTACTATTGCCATTGGCACCCAAAGCGTGATAGCGAATTCCGGGGTAATCATTGTCTAAAATGAATCCGTCTAAATAAATGATGCGTTGCAGACTATCGGTTTTTTTCCAATGCATTTTCACCTCCCTTACGGGCTGAGCGAGTTTCCAAGTTAGCAAAGAAGTGGTGCTGTCAAATTGTGTTTCAATTACCTGTAGTGTAGAGTCAGGGAAGAGGGAGTACGTGCTATCGCCAATGGGTAAAAACACGCTTACTCGGGTGATGTTCCACAAACTATCGGAAATACGTGGAAAGATACGGATGCTTCCTTCTTCTTCGGTTGTTTTCACAGCCATAGCTCCCACGCCCCAACTGTCTTTATCGGAGGGTTTTGCGGCTCGTGTTCCCGTCCATGTTGCAGAACTTTCTACTCGGTAGCTTGCCGGATTATTGGTTTTGGCAAGATTAAAAGGAAAAATAAATCCCGGGGCTCCATAGGCTTCCGGATTGAGTTGATTAAGGTTTTGACGCAATTGCAAAACCATGGATCCGGCCTGCACGTGCGAACCGCCAAAGTGGGCAATGTTTAAGCTACCTTGTTTGCACAGAGCAATGTATTCCCATGCGCTAAAAAAGCTGTGGGCCGGCATCGAATCTCCATAATGCTGGAGTTTGGCAAATTCTGGTTTGAGAAAGGGGAACTTTTTATGTGCCTCCGCTGGCGTTCTTTGCGCATTCATACTCAGAGTAGCCAAGAAAAAAATGCCAAGTAGAATGTGAATGCTATTCTTCATTGTCAATACTATTTTCAGCATGAGACGTACTTTTATTCCATTCAATCAAGGCTTCGTCGATAGCTTGGGTGAGCCACTCGGCCACTAACTTGGCACCTGCAACGGTAAAATGCACGTAATCAGGTGCGGCCAATGGAGGGTCGCTTTCTACCCATTGCGCCATGGAGTTGTGTCCGCCCATGGCTTCATAAATATCCCAGTAGGCAATACCCGTGTCGAAGGCCGCCTTTTTTAGGGCGTTGACGACGTACACTAAATTTGGAAAACTCTCCATGCGGGTGCGCACTTTCGTTCCCATATCCGATGGTCCTATGAAAATGAAATCAGCCTGAGGGAAGCGTTTTTGGAAAATGCGAATTTCCTGCGCCATTCGCTTTCCGTAATTCATTGCCGCTTCTTCGTCTTTGATGTACGGCACAACGTTTCCACCAAATTGTAGAATGATTAGGCGGACTTCGTCTTTGGCAAAATGTCGGGTAAAATGTTCTGTGGGAATGGCCGAGAAGAAGTTCCCTGATGCCCCGCGGAGAGGAATATTATCCAGAATAATTCCCGATGTAGATTCTGCGGAGTATCCGTACCAATCGGCGGAAGGGCCGTAGAAGAAAATTTGTGTTTTTTTAGTGCCCCGAGGAACATTTACCGTTAAAGGAGATGGCGTACTTGGGGTAATTACGTAGGTTTCAAGGATGCTATCAGCAAAAAGGAATTCGAGCTGCACAGAGTC